>JBKEAL010000149.1:0-1159 GCA_047972195.1 Parachlamydiaceae bacterium | reverse complement strand
TGTATA
Organism: Parachlamydiaceae bacterium; assembly: GCA_047972195.1. Lineage (GTDB taxonomy): Bacteria > Chlamydiota > Chlamydiia > Chlamydiales > Parachlamydiaceae > CAZSDA01. Next base: position 1,153 of record JBKEAL010000149.1, on the reverse strand, counting down.
GAGTCTGATATGCAGACAGTTTATCTTTAGTCATCTCACCTCCCCAGAAACGTTTCCTGTTGAGACGAACATACCAGTTACTCAGATTATCGTTTACAAAATCGGATATTGCACGCCCCGCTTTTGTTGGCTCATATGTATTATAATAGTCATCTACATCTTTTACAAGAGTATTGAGTAACGATATAATCCAACGGTCTATCTCAGGACGTTCTGATACAGGTATCAAATCCTCCTCGAAAGAGAAATTATCCACATTTGCATATAGTGCAAAGAACGAATATGTATTATATAGTGTTCCAAAAAATTTGCGACGTACTTCTTCTACTCCTTCCAGATCAAATTTCAGGTTATCCCATGGCGATGCATTTGTAATCATATACCAACGTAAAGGGTCTGAACCGTATTTATCGATTGTTTCAAATGGGTTTATAACATTTCCCTTACTCTTAGACATTTTATTACCATTCTTATCTAAGACAAGACCATTGGATATAACATTTTTAAATGAAATACTATCCTTAAACATTGTAGATATAGCATGCAATGTAAAGAACCATCCGCGTGTCTGGTCAACCCCTTCTGCGATAAAATCAGCCGGATAAACTTTTGCAAACTCGTCTTCGCTTATATTTGGATAAAATACTTGAGCAAAAGGCATGGCTCCCGAGTCGAACCAAACATCGATAAGATCCTTTTCGCGCATCATCGGTTGTCCCGAGTCTGAAACAAGGACAATTTCATCGACATATGGTCGGTGAAGATCTATCTTTTCATAATTGCCCTTATCCAGATTACCTATTTCAAAATCGCTCCAAGGCACTTCTTTCATCACACCGGCTTCTACCGCTTTTTGCATTTCTGCATAAAGCTCCTTCATAGAACCGATACATTTTTCTTCTTTACCATCTTCAGTTCTCCAGATAGGCAGTGGAGTTCCCCAATAACGGCTACGGCTTAGATTCCAATCCTGTAGATTTTCGAGCCATTTACCAAAACGTCCTGTACCAGTCGATTCAGGTTTCCAGTTGATGGTTTTGTTAAGTTCCATCATACGCTCGCGGCTAGCTGTTGTTTTTATAAACCAGCTATCTAAAGGATAGTATAACACAGGTTTATCTGTACGCCAACAATGTGGATAATTGTGGACATG
>JBKEAL010000036.1:0-1180 GCA_047972195.1 Parachlamydiaceae bacterium | reverse complement strand
TATCTTAGCGATAAGCTACATCATGACTACAACTATATCAGCAATTTATTTTCCGAAGTGGAAGGCTCTAATATTGAAAAATACTTCATCGCCCAGAAAATAGAGAGAGTGAAAGAACTGTTAGTATATGACGAACTCACATTAAGCGAAATAGCTTTCCGGCTCAACTATTCAAGCACCGCCCATCTGAGCAACCAGTTTAAAAAAGTCACAGGCCTTACGCCAAGCCACTTTAAATCGGTCAGATCAAATAAACGAAAACCATTAGACAAAGTGTAAATCATGTAAATCTAACAAGGAATATTGTAACAGCATCGATCCTATTTTCGGCCATCTTTGTTATAGTAATTTTAAACAGGACAAAATATGGCAACTCTAAATAACAAATCCGTTCTCAACAATAAAAATTTGACCGGTAAGCCAACATTTACCAAAACCGACAAAAACATATTTTTCACAGAAAATCAGGCTGTCAAAACAGATTTCCCTGTCAACGGCATGACGTGCGCGTCGTGTGTTGCCCATGTTCAGGCTGCATTGAGCAAACAACCCGGAGTAACGAACTCCAGTGTCAACTTGGCTACGGCTACAGCCCACGTGGAATATTTGCCATCCGTGATTACTCCCGAGAAGCTAAAAAAAGCTGTGGACGAAGCCGGATATGAACTCGTCATAGAAGAGGTAGACGACACCGAGATAGAAACCATACGGAATGAGCATCTATCGGAGTTGAAAAGAAACTGCATGCTATCTCTCATCTTTGCTATTCCGCTGGTCATTATAGCCATGCTTTTTCATACCATGCCGTATGCAAATTATATCATGTGGATATTATCCACACCCATCGTTTTTATTTTCGGCAAACAGTTTTTCGTCAATGCATGGAAACAGCTGAAACACCGATCCGGCAATATGGACACATTGGTTGCACTCAGTACGGGAACTGCATACCTATTCAGCGTATTCAACACCATATATCCGTCATTTTGGACTAGCAAAGGCTTAGAGCCTCATGTCTATTTCGAAGTATCGGGAGTTGTCATTGCATTTGTACTGCTGGGCAGATACCTTGAAGAAAAGGCAAAAAAAGGCACAGCCACAGCCATCAAACAACTGATTGGCCTGCAACCCCAGACTGCAACTGTCGTAAAAAACGGACAGTTTATAGAAACTCCTATCA
>JBKEAL010000031.1:0-9268 GCA_047972195.1 Parachlamydiaceae bacterium | reverse complement strand
CTGTTCTTCCTGTATAGTCATAATTGTATTTCATCTAGTCCTCCTTTGGAAATTTTGCTAGTTCCCTTAGGAGGACTTTTATCATTTCTGACTTAAACTTGAATACAGCATAGGAACTTTGCGTTGAAAAAATCCGAGAGTGTGGTCGGATACAAGTTATTGAGCTTCGGCAGGGCTTAGCTTGCGTCTGTACTGCAGGGCGTAAAGCGCTGGCAAAACAAGCAGTGTAAGCAGCGTTGAGGAGAAGAGCCCACCAATGACAACGGTTGCTAGGGGGCGCTGCACCTCTGCCCCTGTACCATGCGAGAGCGCCATCGGGATAAAACCGAGGGAAGCAACCAAGGCTGTCATTAAAACGGGTCTCAATCGCACCATCGCGCCTTTGCGGATCGCTTCCTCCAGACTTAAGCCTTGAGTTAAAAGGCCGCGGATCGCGGAGATCAGCACCAATCCATTCAGTACCGCTATGCCGGATAGAGCAATAAATCCAACGGCAGCTGAGATGGAGAAAGGGATCCCTCTAAAGTAGAGTGAGAGGATTCCTCCTGTAAGTGCCATAGGGATTGCAGAGAAGACGAGCAAGGCATCTCTTAGCGATTGCAAAGCCGAATAGAGCAAAAGCAAAATCAGCAAAAGGCAAAGAGGGATCAACAGCATGAGCCGCTGTTTCGCCGATTCAAGATGCTCAAATTGACCGCCAAACTGGATCCAAGAGCCTTTTGGCAGATCAATCTTTCCGTAAATGGATTCTTTTGCTTGAGCCACAAAGGATCCCAAATCGCTGCCTCGAACGTTCACTTCAACGGCAATAAAGCGCTTGCCATCTTCTCGTCCGATTTCATTTAACCCTTCCTGCACATTGAATGAAGCGATTTCGCCAAATGTGATGTGCCTCGTTTTGCCCGAAGCGGAATCGGAAATCTGCAAAGGAAGTCCTTGCAATGAGTTGACAGAGTTTCTAGCCTCTTCAGAAAGGCGAACAAAAATGGGAACCCTTCGGTCTCCTTCAAACAGGAAGCCCGCCTCGACGCCGCCAATAGCTCCAGATAATTGAGAGAGAGCTTCTTTGCTGTTTAACCCCATAGGACCCACAACATCGCGATTAAGTCGGATGCTTAATGTAGGAAGACCTTCGGTTTGACCCACCTTGACATCTTTTGCTCCGGGGATCTTTTCCACCTTCTTCGCAATCTGTTGTACACCGCGAGCAAGGGCTGCGTAATCATCGCCATAAAACTTGATCGCCACATCACTCTTCACTCCTGAAATCAGTTCGTTAAAGCGCATTTCAATCGGCTGTGTGAATTCATATTGGTTGCCAGGCACTTTCTGCACGATCGCTTCGATCTTTTTAATCAGATCATCTTTCGCGATAGAAGGGTTCGGCCACTCTTTTTTATCCTTTAACATGATGAAAGTATCCGATACGTTAGGAGGCATTGGATCGGATGCAAGTTCTGCAGTGCCTGTTTTAGAAAAAACGTGGCTCACTTCAGGAGCTGCCAAAACAGCTTTTTCCACTCGCTCCTGCATCTTTGTCGATTCAGTGATCGACACACTAGGGATGCGAATGGCGTGCATCGCCAGATCCTGTTCATCCAGTGCAGGAACGAACTCTTGTCCTAGTCTTTGGAACAGAAACAGCGAGCAGACCAAGGCAATCGCAGTTATGATTACAGTTTCTTTAGGAAACTTTAACGAACTGGAAAGCACCGGCCGATACAATCTTTCCGCAGCCTCCATAATCCGCTTTCCGCCCTCTTTCACATCACCTCTTAAGAAAAGAGAGATGGCAGCCGGAACGAAGGTGATTGAAAGCAGGAACGCAAAAACAAGTGCTATAATGACTGTATAGGCCATCGGATGGAACATCTTTCCTTCCACCCCTGTCAAAGCAAGGATCGGAACGTAAACGACAATGATGATCGCTTGACCAAACAATGAAGGACGGATCATTTCAACGGAGGAGGAAAACACTTCTTCTTTTCGTTCGCCGCTATTTAATTTGCGGCCAAGAGTGCGCTGCTTTTCAGAAATTCTGCGCAACGCATTTTCGACGATGATCACAGCGCCATCGACAATCAATCCGAAGTCAAGAGCTCCGAGACTCATCAGGTTGCCGCTTAAATTGCCCTGCACCATTCCGATAGAGGTAAGAAGCATTGTCAAAGGAATGACACATGCCACAATCAATGCCGCTTTGATCTGTCCCAGAAACAGGAAGAGGACAGCAACTACTAAAATTGCACCTTCAGCAAGGTTTGTGGCTACCGTGTGCATCGTGCTGTTGACGAGCTTTGAGCGGTTCAAAATCGTTTCCACCCGGATTCCCTTAGGAAGGAAGGCTTTCACCTCCTGCAACCGCGCATCGACCGCTTCAGAAACTGTACGGCTATTGGAACCAACCAGCATCATGGCAGTGCCGATCACCACTTCATGGCCATCTTTTGTCGCACTGCCGCTGCGCATTTCCTTCCCAACGACAACTTTTGCCACTTCGCCCAATATCACTGGAATACCATTGTGAGAGGCAACTACGACTTTTGAAATTTCATCGGCGCTTTTAAAGCGCTCGTCCAGATGCACCAAAAGCCCCTCTCCGCCTCGTTCAATAGCTCCCGGACCAAACGAAACGCCGGCATCCATCACCTTATCCGCAAGGTCCTGGAAACTTAAAGATAAGGTTGCGAGTTTCGCAGGATCAGGCTGGACATGGTACTGCATATCATAACCGCCGATAGAATCTACTTCGGCGAGGCCTTTAATGCCCTGCATCTGAGGCTTGATGATCCAATCTTCCACTGTGCGAAGATATGCGCCTTTTTCTATATCGGTCGTCAACGTCTTTCCATCCGGAGTCACAAATGGCGCATCAGGATTCTCATAATCCACCGTCCACATGTAAATCTCGCCCAAACCTGTCGAAATTGGCCCCATTTTCGGTTCAGCGCCCTCCGGCATCTCTTCTTTAATGGCGTTTAAACGCTCGCTGATCTGCTGTCTTGCAAAGTAAAGATTGACATCATCGTCAAAGATTGCCGTCACTTGAGCAAACCCGTTTCGGCTTAAAGAGCGCGTCGATTCCAACCCAGGAATCCCTGACAGCTCGTTTTCAATCACAAAAGAAACTTGCTTTTCCATCTGCTCAGGAGAATAACCCGGCAATAGAACGTTAATCTGCACCTGGTTGTTGGTGATGTCCGGCACTGCATCGATCGGCAGATGAAACAGAGCATAAACGCCATAAAGGGCTGCAAAAAACAGCACGAAAAAGACTGTCTCGCAGTGGTCGATGGAAAAACGCAAGATCGATTTGATCATCAGTGCTCGTGCTCCAGCTCTTCTTTGCCTAAATCCGCTTTTAATAAGAAGGAGCCGTCTGCCGCAATTTCGTCATCGGAACTCAATCCTGAAAGCACTTCCACAACGCCATTGCCTTTGATCCCCAGCTCTACAGTCACCGGAACAAAATGGCCAGTATGTTTTATAAACACTTTGGTCTCTCCCTCCATCTCTTGAACCGCTTCCTGGGGAATCAAGAGCGCTTCTTTAAGATGTCCGACATGGATGCTCCCTGCAGCAAATGCCCCGGGGCATAAAAGACCGCGCGAATTGGGAACTTCCGCCAACACTTTAAAGCTGATCGACCCTTCTTCAAAATAAGTGGGAACATGAACGATCTTTCCAACCGATCCTTCTTCGGAACAGCTAAAGGATAAATCTACCTTTTGACCCTCTTTCAACCCTTTTCCGTATTGCGCAGGCAATCCTAATTCCACCCACACAGTTGAAAGGTCAGCAAGTGCAAAGATCTCATCAGTGCTCTCTACATACTCACCTTGAGTCAAGTGCCGTTCAATTACGACTCCGGAAAGAGGAGCTTTAATCCGATAGATGCGCAATTGATCTCCGGTTTGGGTATCCAGAGCTTTAAGCTCCTCTTCTGTCAAACCGTAAGAAAGCAGTTTTTGCTTGGAAAGTTCCGCATCAATTCTCGCTTTCTCCCACTGCATTTTTGCTTGCGATAAGGCCGCCTGTGAACTGATTCCTTTTTCAAACAGGTTGTTCTCGCGATCGTAGTTTTCCTTATCTAAGGCTTCCTGACTTAAGTGTGAAAGATAATCCGCTTTCTGCTCCGCCATCTCCTTGCTTTCCAAGGTAGCCAATGTTTCACCGGCTACCACGCGATCGCCGATTTTCTTATACGTGGCATGCACCACTCCGGCAATTTTCGGAAGCACGTGCGCCATGCGGTCCGGATGAAAGATCACCTTACCCCGCCCTTCAACAGTCTCAGAAATAGGCGCGGACTTAACGCGCACGACATGGATGCCGTTCTTTTCTAAATCCTCATCGGCGATGGCCACCTCTTCATCATGCCCGTCATGGTCGTGATGGTGGTGAGCGTGCTCATTGTCGTGTCCATGTTCATGGTCATGCTCATCCTCTTGCACGGGAGCAAAGAGCGCCCACGCCATAAAAAAACCTAAAACTCCGCAAAGGAGCATCTTCATATTGCTTGCGTTCATAAACTAGACTTTGCCAAATCTTCGTAAAAAAACACAAACGCTATTGAGGATAAGTCAAATTTTCTCTAATTTTAAGCCATGAAAAAAATCGCATTAATCGGTGCCACAGGCAACGTAGGACGAGGAATTGCTCAAGCTCTCCTCAAGAAAGGGATCACCTCCCAAAAAAACCTTTCTCTTTACGCTTCGCCCAACTCTCATGGAAAATCGATCACTTTTGAAGGACAAACGTTCATTTTGCAAGGCGCCGACACCTGCCGATTTGATGAAACGCTCTGCCTATTTGCCACTGACAGCGACATCTCCAGGAAGTACGTCCCTATAGCTTTGGAAAAGGGTGCCTGCGTCATCGACAGCAGCTCTGCCTACCGGATGCAGTCCGACGTTCCTCTGATTTCCGCTCCGGTCAACGGTTCACTCATTCATCCCAACAAACACAAACTCTACTCCTGCCCCAACTGCATCGCCTCTCCCCTCTCAATCGTGCTAGCCCCACTGCAAAAGGCCTATGGAATCGAAAGAGTCGCAGTATCCACCTACCAGTCCACTTCGGGCGCGGGCAAAGCTCCCATGGAAGAGCTCCTCGAAGAAACAACCTGCTCGTTAAAGAAAGCGCCCTACAACCGCACTCACTTCAAACGACAAATTGCCTTTAACGTAATCCCCCAGATCGATTCCATCCAGGAAGATGGCTACACCAAAGAAGAGTCGAAGATCATCCAAGAGATCCAAAAAATCTTAAACGAACCCTTGAAAGTTACCGCCACCTCCGTCCGCGTTCCGGTTCTAGTCGGCCACTCAACCGCCCTCTCCATTAGCCTGAAAACCCCTTTTCAGATCGAAAAGCTGACCGCCCTCCTAAAGAACTCTCCCTGCATCTCTCTCAGCGAAAATCACTTTGCCACCCCCGCAGAAATCGAGGGCAGCGACTTAGTCCACATCGGCCGCATCCGCCATGACCCCACCCTCCCCAACGGACTGCACCTATGGACCTGCTCCGACAACCTACGCCGAGGCGCCGCCACAGACGCCGTCGAAGCCGCAGAACTCCTGCTCAAACAACTTATTTAGCAGGTGATTCGAATAGAATTTGGATATGAAATTATCTTAAACCTGAAAATGTAACCAGCCGCTTGCAACTCTGAACATATTTCTTTTAAATTATCCTGTAGAGATTGACTCTCAGTGATGATGCCATAATCAGCAGCTGACCTATACATCCGATCATCGGTATCAATAGTCACTCTTCTGCCTATGCGAAGTGAGAGATTATCTTGTTTGGCTAGCTTTTGATTAATACATTTCACCAAATCTTCAGCAAATCGCTGCTTTTTCTTGTCCTTAAATAAGCGAGGTAGATTTTCATTCAAGGGCTGACGAGCGGAATGAATTTGCTGTTCCTCGCAAAATTGCATGTACCGTTCATCTTTTTCTGTTCTTTCCTCAAGTTTGCTGTGGATTTGCTCAATAGAGATTTCTAAGCGGTTAGCCTCTTCTCCTAACAACTCTCTTGCCTGGTTGCAAAAATCCTCGAAGTTATCTAATGAAGCATAATGCAAAATACCTTGTCGCCTGCCTGCTCGAGCTTGAGTTAAACCTATAATCGTAGAGGTTGTATCTAAGTCGATCAATGCGACTCGCCCGTTCATGTCGAGGGGGATGTTGTCGTACTTAACATCACTAAATCCTGTTTTAACAATGAACGTAATCAATTGAGTGAACAATTTTTGGATGTATTCGCGCATCTCTGGATCCGCCCAAAACCTGTGGTATATACCTTTTTGATGATAATAATCTCCAGAGACTAATGATGCTCTTTCTTGAGCGATGAAATTCTCACCTCTAATATTAATGATCTTAGCCCTCGGAATAAATATCAGATCTAACTGTTCTTCATTCACAATGCGGCGAGCCGTCTCAACATCTTCAACATATTTTTCGGCCTTATCTATACTTCCCATCGGTTTGAAAACAACATCAGGCTGAGAATCCAGGAAGAACACCCGATTAGAACCACCATGCACTATCTGAATTCCTTCCATTCTAAGATGGTTATTCGCCTGTACCAATAACTCTTCGTCCTCTTCGCTTAAATCAAGTTGCAATTCATCATTAGGTTCTAAGGCTTTAATCGCCAGAGCTCTCCCCTTAAATTCATCATAATCGAACCTCTCGCCTTCTTCGAAACCTAATGCTTCATCCACAACGGTTTGTATCCTTCTAAATCCACCCTGATCATCCTTTTGAAAGTGGGCATTTTGATTCATATTTTCCGTATCGATTTTATAAACCTTGCGTAGCACAAACTTCATTCCCAACATCGCTAGAGGTACAGGAAAAATAACATAGAAAAGGGCTTTAAGAACTTTGTGCAGCGTAGAGACCGGTTGATCCACATAACCTACAGCCACATCCCGCCCATCTTTGCTCTTCTCAACTGCAACCTTTCGTCCTCCAAAATAGAAGTAGTTATCTACTTTTTCCATCAGAGTGCGATGAAGCGTCTTTGTTTGCTCTTCAAATTGAACTGCCGTACTAAAATTTAATTTATCCATAAAACCCTAAATTTAATTATTATAAATGCAGATATAAATTAAATCAAATCAACATGTAACCCTTACCCATTTATAGGGTTTATACAATTTAAACCTAAAAATGCACTCTGCTTCTTGCAGAGTTTTAAAAATCAGATTCAGATCCCCATCAAGTTGAGCATCATATTTTTTAGCTAAGACATGATAAGGGGCATCTTGCCCAATATACAACATCACTCTTCTCACATACCTAAAGTGTACATTTTTACCCTTGGCTAATTCTAAATTGAGGAGATGGATGATTTCCTTTGCGAATGCTTGCTTGTTTTCGTTGTCAAATAGTTTGGGAATATTTTCGCTCAAGAGCTGGTGGCTCGATTGAATTTGATGCTTTTCACAGTACTGAGCGAACTCTTTATTTTTATTCACTCTACTTTTAAGCAAACCACGAACTCCTGAAAGGTAATACTCCAGATTACTGAAATCATCTCCCAAAAGTTCTTTTGCATGCTGAACCAAGCCTTTTAGTGTTTCTGGTGTCGCAAAATGTAAACTTCCCCATCGCCTACTGACCCCATCTTTACGTGTTCCATGTCTAACCAACCCCTTGATTTCACTTAATTGGTCCAGATCGAACAAGGCGATCCGACCATCTTCCATAAAAGGAATGTTGTCATATTTAACATCGCTGAATTTTGTTTTAACGATGAAAGTGATTAGTTGAGTAAACAGCTTTTTCATATATGCATTTAAATCCGGGTCCGACCAATACCTTTCATAGATCCCTTTTTGCTCATGATAATCATCGACCGCTAAAGGCGCTCTTTCTTGAGCGATAAAATATTTCTTCTCTAACTGTATCACTTTAACTTTAGGGATATAAAGCAAATCTAAACCCTCTTTTTGGACTACGCTGCGCGCCTCTTCGACAGTTTTTATATAGTCTTCAGCATCGGATTTTACACCCATTGGCTTGAAGGCCAAGTCAGGTTTAGATTCTAGGAAAAAGACTCTGTGATTTGCGCCAAATACGACCTTCACTCCTTCCAATCCTTCAAAACCATAAGCCCATCGAGTGTCTATATAGGCTTGAACCAACAAACCTTCATCTTCTTTGCTCAAATTCACCGTGAAATCTTCTTCACTTTTAACCGGTTTAATCTCCAATGTCCGTGCCTTTAAGGTCTGATATCGCTGTTCAATGATCTCATCGACTAACACCACAGCTTTTACAGATTGAACTTTTTGATCTAGATCTGAAGCGACAGTTGGGGGTTGAACTGATTGATTATCTATTTTGGATGAAAAACCTACTACCTGCATACCACTCCTATTTATTAGAAATTAGATATTACGCACTAAACATCTTTATGTAAATATCTTGCGCTATTTTCCGCATTTTTTTAAAATCTAACTTATGTTTTTTAGCTATTCGTTCATTACAGCTGCATTTTCCGTGATTGTGGTCATCTCCAACGTCATTTCCGCTAAGCTTTTTCTGCTACCCATATTTGACAGCTTCGCGATCCCCGCCGGACTGATCACCTACCCCATCACATTTCTGTTAAGCGATTTGATGACAGAGCTTTATGGCCAAGAGCAAGCAAAACAGATGATCCGAACGGCACTACTATTATCCGTATTATGTTTTGGAATCATTGAAATTGCCCTAATGCTCCCCGCCTCCCACCCGGAAATTCAAACCTCATTCGAGACAGTTTTGGGAATCAACGGTTGGATTGTGCTGGGATCACTCACAGCATTCCTCATCGCTCAATCCATGGATGTTTACCTCTACGCACTGATAAAAAAATGGACTGGCGAGCCCTTACTATGGCTTAGAAACAACGGATCTACTCTGCTTTCCCAAATCGTAGATACGATTGCCGTCAACTGGATCTACCTCTTTTTCGGCCTCGGAATGGGCCATGAAGAGATTGCCCAGATTGCTCTCTTTTCCTACATCTATAAAGCCCTCTTCAGCGTCGCTCTAACACCCGTTTTTTACCTCCTCGTCTCTTTAGGAAAGCGCTACAACCACTCCTACGCTGCTTAAACGGGCACGGGGTTTCAGGTATGAGTATGCTTTGCTTAAGTGCCGAAGGCGTTGTCGATCGTTTGAATTAGGAACTTCATAGCTAAAACACAGCCGCTGTTAGTGTAATTTTGAACTGAATGGCAATCCGTTAGTGTTGGATTAACGAT
>JBKEAL010000293.1:0-2956 GCA_047972195.1 Parachlamydiaceae bacterium | reverse complement strand
TGACAGGACCCACCACCTGCCACTGTCCGACTTCATCGGGAATTGGCAAAAAGCGTGGGGGTCTACATTCGGAACCATTTTTTTTGGGTTTTTCGCAAATCCCACGAACCCATTCATTTCCACCCGCAGGTGAGTAACCTGCTTTTCCCGTTTTTCGGCTTTCAAATCGTTGAGGATAAATGTCTTCGCGACCTCTGAATAACGACCGAAACAAGGCAATCTTAGCAGAAGGAGAGGCGGTTTGAGTTATTGGGCTACTTGTCATAATACGATTCACGGGTTTTAGTTTATCTCTGCTTTTGAGGCCTTATCCAAAAGACTAAGAATAGTCTTTTCTGAAACTGGCTTATAATCCCAGACTTCAACACATTGATTCCAATTGTCAATGAGGCTTCTATTCATCTCCTCAACTGTCGTGTAAGGTCGACCAGCATACTTGTTGATATTTTTGTGAGAAAAATGTGTGTCTGAAATAAACCATCTTTTCATATTTAAACTCAGTGCTTGTGTAGAAGATCATTAAAATCGATAATTGAAGAGAAAAAATCACTTTCCAATACAGATTCATCGACACCATTTACATGAATCAAAACAGGTCTTATGGACATATTTTTAGGAAGAGCTAAGCTCTTGATTTTCTGCTTAACTTCATCAATGACGCTTTTTGTAATTTCCTGAGCGTTAAATTTGATTTCGCATAGATAACAGGTTCCAAACTTTGTTTGGATCATGTAGTCAATTTGGCATCCCTGTCGATCATTTGCTTTACGCTGGAAAAATGGATTGTCATTCACAATTTCAGAAGGATCGATACCAAGAATTTTCTGTACAGTTTTTCGATTGCTAAGTACAAGGTTTTCAAATTGCAATCCCATTGCAGATTGCCATTGAGGTAATAGCTTCAATCCTTGCTTTTCGATCTTTTTTTTATTTGGCTCAATATACTTAAGATAGAATCTCAAATAGTTATCTTTGAGTCGATAGTGGCTTAATTTTGAATCTAGACCCGTCTTAAGATGCCATGTAAAATCGCGTGAAACAAACCCTGCCGTAACGAGGTCTTCCATGTATTCAGAAACTAAGCTGTTTTTTTCAACCTTTAAGGCTGTATAAATATCTTTAAGCTCACAAGGCCCATCTGCAAGTCTTTCAACAATGGTTTTATAAGTAGCGCTTCTAGAAGAGAATAAATCTGAAAAGATTCGTTCAAACTCGCTAAAAAGAAACCCTTCTTTTCGAAAGCACAGTCTTTGGATATTTGTTTCTGCACTTTGATTGGGCAAAATTTCTTCAAGATATCGTGGAACACCTCCCATTACAGAAAGTACTTTAAGCTTGTCAAAAGCTGAAACCCTATTTTGTTCCGCATTCCAAAATTCATTACATTCATATAGGGGAAGCTCTTCCAAAATAATGTCTAAGGATATTCTTCCCATAAACCCTGTACTGCTAAGGATATTTTCTTCTATCCAGCTTGAAATCGACCCACACAGAATTAGAACTAGCTGAGGATTGTTTTTGAAATAGAGGTCCCAAGCGGTTTTGAGTTTTCCAAGAAATGTGGGGTCCCTTGAGCCCATCCAGCTAATTTCATCTAAAACAAGAACAATTTTTCCTTGTTGAGACTGCTGTGCTAAGTGCCAAAACAGATCACCCCAATCGTCAGCGCGTGGAAGAGGGATTTTCATTTCACGTTGTAGTTGTCGGGCAAACTCTTCCTTCTGGTCGGAAGCTGAAATACCTTTGGTTGGCGGAATCCCAGAAAACACATAATGAGGGGTTTTCTGAGCGAATTCTTGTGCTAAACGGCTCTTTCCGATGCGGCGTCTTCCTCGAATAACTACTAGACTAGCTGACTTCTTCTTAAAGAGCTCACCGAGCATCTGAAGCTCTCTTTTCCGACCTACAAACGAATGCTGCATTTTGAATCCTTATTTGGTGATTTATTTATCATAACATTTTTACGTCACCAAATCAAGAAAATACGATTTAGTGATTGACATCATCCAATTATTCGTGCATATTAGAGCCTTAAACCTTAACAGGTATAGACATCTGTTTGGCTAAACAGAATTAAACTCTAAGAACGAGGGCAGAGGTGACTTTGAGATTTTAAAAAGTGGGGCAACTTGGACTTGAACCAAGGACCAGCGGGTTATGAGTCCGCTGCTCTAACCGACTGAGCTATTGCCCCGGGGAGTTGGGGTGACTAAGGTTATGTTAGCACAAGTGGGGTGTTGGGGGCAATGTGTAAAAAATCTTTTGCGATTAATGGGTGGGGAGGGGTATAGATTGATGCTTTGAAGAAATTGCGAAAAGGTGTTGATTATGCGATGGTTGATTGCTTGTGCGTTGGGATTGAGTGTACTGGGCGCTGATGAGTGCTGCGAATCCTATTGGGATATGCCGATTTGGTGTGAGTCGGAGTGCTGTGAGCCGGTGTGGGGTGAGTGGCTGTCGGAGGAGCCGGTATTGTTCAGGCCGTTTGTGGCGGATCCGAGGCAGGTGTGCTTTTCGGTGGGCTGGAGATTCAATGACAGGGTGTTGACGAAGAACGTGATTCCGGTTTCCTTTGGCGATAACATTCAGTTGTACAGATGGCACAATGTGTGGCCATGGTGTGGGGACTTGCAGATCGAGATTGAGGGGTGCGTTTGGGCGCAGTTTGATCCGCTTCATGAGTCTTCTCCTTTGATCAATGCGGACTATTATGTGGGCTTCCCGCTGACCTATGCAGTGGGGAATTGGCAGTTTCGCTTGAGAGGCTACCACATTTCGACGCACATTGGCGATGAGTATTTGATGATGCATGGCTACCACAATTCGGCGCATCCTGGCAGCGAGTTTTACAGCAGCCGTTCGAAGTTTAAGAGGGTGAATCCGAGCGGGGAGTTTTTGGACTTTTTCGTTTCGAATGACTTTACGCAAGATATCCGTTTCTACAGCGGCTTGGGCT
>JBKEAL010000267.1:0-1422 GCA_047972195.1 Parachlamydiaceae bacterium | reverse complement strand
GCTGCGACGCGCAGTTGAGACGAACTGCAAACGAACTAGATGTTCACGAGAACACGGTTCGGTACCGTCTAAGGAAGATCCGCGATATCTCTACGATCTGGCCTGAACACCTAGAATCGCTGGCAAGAATCACCCTGGCACTACAAATCAGGGAACTTCTTGGCGAGGTCAAGGACGAAGTCTCAACTGAACCGAATGGATCTGCTGGCTAGCGCCAGCCACATGGTCTGCAAGACAACTGTCGTAGTTCACCTACCAAGTGCAGTCGACCGGGCCGTTCTTGCCGAGACTCCCTGCCCCAAGCTGTCCGCTTCACAGGTAGCACACCTCAGCAAAGATGCCGGACCACCTACTGTGACGGTCCGGCATCTCCGCTTGGGTGACAGTCAGTCGAATCGAACGACTCCCCGAACGTTCTTGCCCGAGATCATGTCGTCGAAAGCCTCGTTCGTCTGATCAAGGCGGTACTCACGAGTGATCGCTTCGTCCAACTTCAGTTGACCCGCGCGGTACATATCGAAGTAACGACTGAAGTCCGCTTCCGGGATGCTCGCGCCGTACAGTGATCCGCGAATGGTCTGATGCAACGCAACCACCATGGTTGGATTAATCGGGACACCGACATGGTCCAGCTGCATCATGCCAATACTCGTGCAACGGCCCGCCTTCGCGGTTGCTTCAACTGCTTGACCGATCGTCTCAGGTGTAGAAATAACCGCAAAGGTGTGATCCGCGCCCTGCCCGTTCCGAGTGAGTTCCTTGGTTCGCTGGACCACGTCCTCCTTAGAGGTGTTGATGGTATGAGTCGCACCGAAGTGCTTCTTGGCCATATCCAACTTGAACTCGTTCTTATCCGCAGCGATAATGGTTGTTGCTCCGGCAGCCTTCGCTCCTTGAAGCGCAAACGATCCGACCCCTCCAACTCCAAGCACCATGACCGACTGACCGGGTTGGACCCCGGCCCGATTGAAGGGTGCACCGAAACCGGTTGTGCCGCCGCAGGCCATCAACGAAATCGGGGCAAAGGGGAGATCATCGTCAACCTTGATCACGGACATCTCCGAAAGCACCGAATGCTCGCTTAACGTGCCGAGGTAGCACCACTGACGGATGTCGTCGCCCTTGGAATTGCGGAGCCGTGCCGAGCCTTCGGGAAGTATGCCCTCAAGCGTGCCAGCAGACCACCGATCGCAGAGGAACGGGTATCCCTTTAAACAATGCTCGCACGCATTGCAGAACGGGTTGTAGACCGTGACAATGTGGTCGCCAGGTTTTACGCGCGTGACTCCCGGCCCGATCTTCTCCACGACACCCGCGCCTTCGTGGCCGAGTGCCATTGGCAGGCTCACCGGCAGTTCATTCCGAATAGCGTGTAGGTCTGATCCACAGATGCCGTTGGCCATCATCCGGACAAGGACCTCA
>JBKEAL010000243.1:0-3336 GCA_047972195.1 Parachlamydiaceae bacterium | reverse complement strand
TATAATGTTGTCATGTTTTATTCTCTAGATTTTTCTAAATCTCCTATGTCCATGCGAAGCGCTTAGGCGCATTGCGTGATCTTTGCTCCTAAGCGCTAAATTCATTCAATTTAAATAACTTAGGAGAAATCTGTGAAAATATTATTTGGGCCGTATGGCTGTTTATTTTCTGGTTTGGGCTTTTCCAATAACCCCTTTGATGTGAGGGATGGTTATTGGGAAGCAGTGGAGTCGATTGCGAGAGACTATCTGATAGCGGGAGCGGGGCTGCCGACGATCAATGCGTTTTATTTAAGAAGTTTATTAGGTTGTGGCGCTGAAGGGCTTTACAAGGAGTTGTTCCGGTTAAATCTGGAGGCACTCTTGAGGGCGCTGGAAGGGCGTGATCTCTGCGTAGCGGTCTGTCTTGGGCCTGCGGAGGATTGCTATCAGCCTGATCGGGCTCCGAATGTAGCTGGGGCCTCTCTTTTTGCTAGACGACAGTATCAGTTATGCCTGGAGGTGCTTCGTGAGTTTGGGGTGTCCAATGTGGTCTTCTTGCACGAGACGATTGGAACGTGTCGTGAGGCTCTGGGTATCAGCCTTTCTGCGCGTGCACTCAATATCCCGCTGATTGTCAGCTTTGTAGTGGATCGTGGAGGCTTATTGTTAGATGGCTCTACTGTCGAAGGTGCCATCTCGCTGATCGATCGTGAAACCCTTGGATTTGTGGAAGGGTTTTCCTTAAATTGCTGCTCCCCTTTCGCCTTTGAGAAAGTTGCTGCCTCTTTTAAGGACCCAAGCCTGCTCCAGCGTTTGATTGGATTCTATCCCAATTCCTGGGATGGCAATCCAGCCTGTTATGAGCAGGGAGAAACCCCAATAGAGCCGGATAAAAACCATTCTTTAGAGTTGATTGCAGAGATAGGCCGCCGATATCACCTGAGGTTTATCGGCGGATGCTGTGGGTTTGGATATGGGGATATAAGGCGGCTATGTTTGATAAGGTGATTCTTTGGATTTCATGTCTTGATTAGTTTCTATCGTCGCCTGAAACAGTGGAGTAATTTTTGGCTTATAGCCTTTTGGTAGAGGATGGTCCGGAATTAAGTTATGCACTAGTTCTATATACTCATCATTGGTCAAATTTCTAGCTGGCCCTGAACATTCCAATAGGCCTCCTTTACGAACGGTAGGGTTATCTTTTGCATAAAATGCAGGTGCAATGACTTTTAAGCTATATCCTGGTTCGGTTTCTACAGTTTCTATCACAGTTTTTGGACGACCGGGATTCCAACGTTCATCTTGAGGAGCCGGTACATAAAATTTATTTAATGGGTTCATCTTGTCTCCTGTTCTTAAGTTTTGGATTCAAAGTAAGGTTCGAATTGGTAGAGAATCTTTGAAAACTCGGCGTTGGAAAAGACGATGTATTCATCGCTTGGACTGAGCTTGATACCTTGGTTAGCTGCCATATTTTTTGACTGCTCTATGAGATGAGGCACATAAGCTCTTTGTTCGTTGATGTTCCTCATTTCTTGAGAGTCTTTGAATTTTACATCGATAATCTTTCTTGCAAGTTCCAATATTGATTTGGCGCATTCAACCAAGCTCTTACGGCTGGCAGGATTGGGAAGTCCCTCCACTTGGAATTTTTGAAAGTCATCGGATCGGGACTTACTAATAAGTAGAATACAGCAAGCCATTCTCTGATGGAACATCGATTTAAAATCATTGTATAGAAAGCCTGCGGCAAGAAGGTAGTCTGTATCGATGATCATTGGCAAGTGACCGCATTGATATTTGGAACATTGATGCCCATTTATCTGTATTGCTCGAGGAGCTTCTAAATAGGTATTAACAGTAAAGCTCATAGGATTTCTTTGGTAAAAAACAGAGATATTTTAAAGGAAGCCGAGCCTCCCTATCAAGCCTTATGTCGTTTAACTGCAAAGCCATAGGGTGTAGGCCATTTGGCTTCTTGACCGAGCTCATGGCTTGCTTTATGCGACCAGTAGGGGTCTCTTAAATGTTCACGAGCGAGAAATACGAGATCTGCCTTGCCTGAAGTGATGATGTCGCTAGCTTGATGCGGCTCTGTGATGAGGCCAACAGCTCCTGTGAGGATGTCTGCTTCTTCGCGGATCGCTTCGGAGAACGGCACTTGATAATTTGGCCCGACAGGTATTTTAGCGTAAGGAACGAGGGCTCCAGAGGAGGTGTCGATGAGATCGACGCCAAGCTTTTTCAACGCTTTGGCTAGTTCTATGGATTGTTGCAAATCCCAGCCATTTTCTACCCAGTCTGTTGCGGAAATGCGCGTAAAGAGAGGCAGAGCGTCTGGGATGATTCCGCGCAATTCAGCAGCTATTTCGCATAAGAGGCGTATTCTATTCTCAAAGCTGCCGCCATATTCATCTTTTCTTTGATTGCTTAGCGGAGAGAGGAAGCTGTGCAAGAGGTAGCCGTGGGCAGCGTGGATCTCAATCACCTTAAAGCCCGCTTTGAGAGCTCTTTGGGTTGCAGTTTTGAAAGCTGTTTTGATCTGCTGGATGCCGTTTTTATCAAGTTCCTGAGGAAGCGGATTCTGGTCGGAAAAGGGAATGCGGCTTGGAGCTACGAGATCCCATCCACCTTCATTCTGAGAAAGGGCAGCACCCCCTTCCCATGGAGCACGGCAACTGCCTTTACGGCCTGCGTGAGCCAGCTGGATGCCGGCCACCGCGCCCATGCGATGGATGAAGCTTGCGATACGCGATAAATTTTCAACATGTCGATCGTCATATATTCCTAGATCAGCTGGCGAGATTCTGCCTTGAGCTGTTACAGCTGTGGCTTCAGTAAAAACAAGTCCTGCGCCTCCGACAGCGCGGCTGCCCAAATGCACCAAATGCCAATCGTCTGCAAAACCATCTTTAGAGGAATATTGGCACATCGGAGAAACGACGATGCGATTCCGCAACGTGACGCCGCGGATTTTCAATGGAGAAAGAAGGTCAAATTCCGGATTGACGCTATTGTGCTCCGCGTCTGAGATACATCCTGGTTCATGGCTTCCCTTTTGCATCGTGACCCTCCTTGTGCTCTGTAAAGAAAGTTTTAAATGGCAATTTTAATTCAAAGCTCCCGCTAAAACTTTCTTTACAGAGCACCTAATTTGTAAGCATTAAACCTTAAAGGGCATTTCAGAAGCAATGTCAGAAACGTTGAAATGAAGTAGATTGTTTGATAGAATTAATATCAATAATAAATAGATTTATTTATAACATGGAGTAATATCAGCCATTCCCGCTGGGAATGGCTAAAGAAATTTTTCAGTTAGAAAATTGTCGATCGAAAACTTGAAGAATGGCGGTA
>JBKEAL010000220.1:0-1005 GCA_047972195.1 Parachlamydiaceae bacterium | reverse complement strand
GTAAAGTAAATCGTCCGATACCTACTATGCTTGACTATCGTACACACATCGAGAATGGTTCGATGTTTAATACACCTCCTGTAGTACCTGTTTATGCGGCTATGCAGACTTTGAGATGGCTTAAAGCTAATGGTGGTGTAGATGCTATGTACAAACGTAATAAGGAAAAAGCAGCATTGTTATATAATGAGATAGATCGTAATCCTGTCTTTAAGGGAACATGTCAGGTAGAAGACCGTTCTTTAATGAATGTTTGTTTTGTTTTATCTTCGGAATATGAGGGTAATGAGGCTGCATTCCTTGACTTTGCTAAGGAAAGAGGATTATATGAATTGAAGGGACACCGTTCTGTAGGAGGTTTCCGTGCTTCTATTTATAATGCTATGCCTATCGAGGGTGTACAGGCATTAGTTGATACAATGAAAGAATTTGAAAAGAAAATTGCTAAATAAATGAAAGTACTTATAGCAACAGACAAACCATTTGCCGCCGAAGCCGTAAATGGTATCCGAAATGTAATTGAACAGGCAGGTTATGAACTCGTACTGCTCGAAAAATATACAGAAAAAAAACAATTGTTGGATGCCGTGGCTAATGTGGAAGCTGCCATTATCCGTAGCGATATTTTTGATAAAGAAGTATTGGATGCCGGTAAAAACCTGAAAATTGTAGTTCGTGCCGGTGCCGGATTCGATAATATAGATCTTGATGCTGCCACAGCAAACAATATCTGTGTGATGAATACTCCGGGACAAAATGCCAATGCAGTAGCAGAACTGGCTCTTGGAATGGCTGTATTTGCTGTGCGTAACTTCTATAATGGAACATCCGGTGCTGAACTTTTGGGAAAGAAGCTTGGTATCCATGCATATGGTAATGTAGGGCGTAATGTTGCCCGTATTGCTAAAGGCTTTGGTATGGAAGTATACGCCTTCGATCCGTTCCTTACAGCAGAAGCTATAGAAAAAGAAGGAGTAAAAGCAGTAAACTCAGCAGAGGAATTAT
>JBKEAL010000206.1:0-6777 GCA_047972195.1 Parachlamydiaceae bacterium | reverse complement strand
GAAGCGATCCAAGCGTTCCAAAAAGCACCCTTTGACACTTCGCTCATTCCGCAAATGCAGGACGCAGAAGCTCCCATTGAAGACATTCCGCTAGCCATCGACATCGAGTGTTCAGTCAAAGGGAAAGCCGTTCTTGCACGCTTGGCCATTTCCAAAGAGCTTCAGGAAAGTCTAGCTAAAAAATACACTGTCAATGGATCGAAGTATCCATCCGGAGTCATAGAAGCATCGCTTATCACTCTCCAGCTCGTCGGCGGAAAAGTGCAACTGACGCGCCAGGAATGGGGCGCAGTCCAGCCCGGAGACTTCCTATTGCTTGACTCCTGCACCTTATCATCCGAAGATGAAAAGGGCCGCGTGCAGATTATGTTAAACGGCAAGCCGATTTTCCGGGCAAAACCGAAGCAAAATCAGTTAAAGATTTTAGAATACCCCCTATTAAGCGAGGTAACCACCCCTATGGCAAAAACTCACGAAGAAGATGAAGAGTTCGAATCGGAAATAGAAGAGACAGAAGAAGAGTACACCGAAGACGAAGAGTATACTGAAGAAGAAACTGAAGAAGAAGTTGAAGAGGGTGAGAAGGAAGAAGAGGAAGAAGAAGAAGCGGATGAGGAGGAAGATGAGACGAAATCGACTGCCGAACCCAAACCTGCACCTCTAAGCCGAAGCGCACAACCCGCTCCAACAGCTACCACAGCACCGCTTCCCCACATCAAACCGGAAGAGATCCCCTTTACAATCACTGTAGAAACGGGCCGTATCCAGATGACCCTAAAGCAGCTAATTGACCTTCAGCCCGGCAACGTGATCGACCTGAACGTCACACCGGACCAAGGTGTTGATTTAACGATCGACGGCCGCTGCATCGGACGTGGAGAACTTCTGAAAATTGGTGAAACTCTCGGAGTCCGCATCCTGGAAAAATCTTAAAGGCGAGACGTGGCAGAAGACAATTTTTTCAATCGCCCGACGCTACCTCCCTTTTTTCCAAAAGAAGCCGGTCAAGAGCCCCCTCTACCCACTAAAATCGGTCCCTATACGATCGAAGCGCTTTTAGATCGTGGAGGCATGAGTTTGCTCTATCTCGCAAGCGACCCGCAAACCCAGCAACCGATCGCCATCAAAGTTCTCTCCCCTAAATTCATGTCGCATCCTGAGATGATGGAGCAATTCCTCAAAGAAGCGGAAATCATTGCATTGGCAGACCATCCAAACATCGTAAAGTTGTATGGTTATGGCCGTTGGGAGCAAGGCTTATACATCGCCATGGAGTTCGTCCAAGGGATATCCGTAAGGCAATATTTGATGCAGAACCCCCTTTCGTTAAAAAAAGCGATCGAGATGATATTGGAAATTGCTTACGCCATCTGCCATTTGCATATGCATGCAATTATCCACCGCGACGTCAAACCGGAAAACATTCTGATCGATGAAACGGGACATGTCAAAGTGATCGATTTCGGAATCGCCCAACTGATTGACCCCGAACATGGCGATCAGGGTAAAGAATTTTCCCGGCTAGCAGGCACACCGGTCTACATGAGCCCTGAACAGCACGCGAACCCCGCAAACGTCTCCTATCCCTCCGACATCTACTCATTGGGAATCATTGCCTATGAATTGGCTTTAGGGAAGATCTCTCAAGGACAAATCCATCTTAAGCTCATGCCAAAAGGCTTGCAAAAGGTATTGACTAAAGCGCTTCAGCCAAATCCCGAAGAGCGCTACCAGGATATTGTCGATTTCATCACAGATCTCTCTTCTTACTACCACTCGGAACAATTTATAAACGAGCGCAAGAGCAGTGATCAATCAGGAGAACTGTTTGAAAAGTTTCAATCAGCTCAAGAAAACCTCATCCCCACTGCCCCTTTTGGTTTTGATGGACTGGAAGAAGGCTTTGTTGTTCACAAGCCCTTAGGCGTCACCGCTATTTACGCAGAATTTCTCCGGGAAGAAAGTTTGTTCATCATGGCTGAGCCCTCAGTACAGGAAACTGAAGGCCTCATGGAACTGCTCTACCTAAAGGGGCTGTTTGATGGAATGGATAAGAAACAAAAATCTGTGGAAGACATTGCACGCCATTTAAACAAACAGCTCTTCACCCGAAGAAATTTTCATCCAATTTCTCTACTTCTCGTACGATGGAACGCTGCAAATGCAACTTTAGAATTCGTGTCCTGCGGTTATGGAGGACTTCAACATCAATCCAATGAAATTCGGACATACAAAACGGAAAACCCTGCTTTAGGAGTTGATGAAGAGATTAATATACAAAGCGTTGCGGTCGAAATCAAGACCGGAGAAAGAGTTGTCATCTTCCCCTTGCTTGGAAGCAAATATTCCCTAACCGAAGAGCAGAGCCGCGAACTTCTTTTCGAAAATAAAGCGCTGTCCCCCCCAAAACTTGCTGAGCTGATCTACCGAAAAACAAAAGTCGTGAACATGCACTACTTCGATGAACACCCATTTGCAATTTTAACACTGGAAAAAAAAGCCGAACTTTGAAATAAGTGAGCTTTGCGCATAAAAAGATGATGAAAAAAACAAACACACTATTCAAGATCTTCCTAATTACAACCAGCGCCAGCCTGCTGTTTGCAAACGATTATGAAGAGGACAACTGGACGCCTGTTCTAGATCCCCACGCTGTAGACCACCACGCCAACTCCGACGAAGACCACACTTTGGACAGTTCTTACAGATTTGACGACGACAAAGAAACACCCCAGCTGTTTTCCATCAACCCATCTGACGCTGTAAATACTGAGATTGCCGCGGAAAATGATCCTGCGGCTTCTGGAGCCTCAACAACACCTGGCGCCGCAACCGATGCAACAGCCACCCCAACTCAAACAGCCGCTCGCCCTGAAGAAGACAAAGGCATTTTGATCAACTTCAACAATGTTAGCGTTATCGAATTCATTCGGTTTATCAGCCGCGTCACCAACAAGAACTTCATTTTTGACGATACCGACCTAAAATTCAACGTCACAATGGTTTCTGAAGAGCCCACATCGATTGAAAACATCATGACCGGCTTGATGCAAACATTAAGAGTGCATAACCTTCTCTTATTGGAGCAAGGAAACAACCTGATCATCCATAAAAATCCAGGCGTCAACCAGATTTCCGCAGTTGAGTCGGACAGCTTTCCTGAAACTCTGGAAATAAAGAGATCGGATATAGTGACGCGCGTCTTCCGTTTGAACACACTCGACGTTGAAAAAGCCAGCGCACTAATCAAGCCGCTTATTTCTGAAGGGGCGCAAGTCGAAGTACTGAATGAAACAAGCCACGTCGTTGTGACTGACATCAAAACCAACGTTGAAAAGATCGGCCAACTATTGAAAAGCCTCGATGCACCGGCTAGCGGTCTAACTATCGGTCAATATGTCGTCACCAACGCATTATTGGACTCATTGATCAGCCTTGCAGAAAAGATCATGGAACCGATCGCTGAAAGCAAACCACTTGTTTTCGTGCCACATACTCCCTCCAACAGCATTTTCATCGTATCCACTCCCTTCGTCGTAGAACGCACGATGGCGGTATTGAGAAATCTGGACATCAACATCGGCGAAACCCGCATCTTTACACCTGACTCTCTGAAGTTCTCAGGAACATCACAAGTCAAGCAGACTGCAAGAGAAGGCGTGGGTGCAATTCCGGGCGTAGAAGGACAAGAAGGCCAAGAAGGCCAAACCGGGCTACCAGCTGCCGGAACAACTCCCGGCGTAGGGCAAATCCTTAGCCAACCTCTTCCTCCCAGCGACGAACCCCTTGATTTAGAAGAGCAGCAGGAGGCGTTAAGACAGATTCAAGAACTGCTGAAAGAGGGCAAATCCTTGAATGAAGCCCACGCAACGATCACCAAACAAGGAACTCTGCAAAGCAGATCCCCATGGTCTACTAACCTACCTTCAGGCCATATTGAACGCACGAGATTCTACATCCATAAACTGCGCTTTAGAAAAGGCGACCAGATTGCAGAAGCCCTATCAAGAATCGGAACCAGCCTGCAAGAATCAGGTTCAAGCAACCTGGACTTGATCTCCAGCATCCAAAGCTTGCAATGGCTGGAAGCGTCGAACTCTCTAGTCTTCACAGGAACAGTAGCCTCCATCGGCAAGGTCAAGGAACTGATCGAAGAGATCGATACTCCGCTTCGCCAAATCTATCTTGAAATGCTCCTGCTCGATACGACGATCGATGAATCGTTGAACTACGGCGTCAACTGGGGTGCGCGTTTCGATAATGGCAACACAGCCGGCTCCGAAGCCTTCCTGAGTGCCAATAACGCTCTTTCTGCCGCATTAGATACTGCAGTACCAAACGTCGGCATTGATGTGACCCAATTGGCTAGAACTGTTGGTTACAACCTCGGCATCGTAGGAAGAAACATCACACGTTGCGGCGTTGAGTTCAGTTCAATCGGCGCACTGGTTTCAGCGTTGCACGACAAAAACAAAGATGACATCGTCTTAAATCCCAAAATCCTTGTAGAAGACAATGCGACTGCTGAAATCTTCGTTGGTATCAACGCACCTTTTAAAACACAGTCTATTGCAAACGATCAAGGCAGTACGATTACAAGCAACTTCGAGTTTAAAGACATCGGAACCCGCGTTAAAGTGACTCCGTTAATCAGTAACAACGACGTCGTCACACTCGAAATCGAAGAAGAAGTCAGCAGCGTTGCAGACACAGCAGGTCTTGCGGGATCCCTATTCAACGACCAAGCCGGTCCTACGACTAAGAAAAGCAATACGACCACTAAAGTCCACGTACCGAACCGATTCTTCCTCGTCATGAGCGGAATGATCCAGGACGAACATGTCAGACGTCGCCAGCAGGTGCCTTGCCTCGGCGGTGTTCCTGTCATTGGCGCCCTCTTCTCAGATAAAAGATTAAGGGATTCTAAGCGCAATCTGATGATCTTCATCCGCCCTGTCATCATTGACACAGAAGCTGAAATCGATGAGATCACACGCAGCGAACAGAACGCATGGAACGCAAAATACAGAACGAAACATATGTGGAAGTATGAAGTGGAAGAAGCGCTTGACTTGCTCAACCTCAAAGAACCTGAGGTTAGCTTGCACGATAGCGAAATTCGCAATCCTTAATGCACTCATCGTCTTATGCGCAGGATGCTGTAAAAACTCCTGCGTATTTGAACCTAAAATCGCTTATTTCCCGCCTGATTGCCTGCTAAAAACCTTTTCTTCGCCCTTCCCTGAGTTAGGGCAAGAAGAGTTCAATGCCGATTGGGGAAAAGAGCTCTATATCGGATTGCAATTTGCCAAAGAGCAGGACTATTACCGAGCGATCACCTGTTACAAACGCGCCCTCTTCCTTTGCCCCGGCACCTACACGATAGAATGCGAATACCGCCTGCTTGAAGCGTACTACTTCGCAAGAAAATATGAAGAAGCGATCCACATATACGAAACAGGCTCCTTAGGCAACTTACCGCTAGACTTCCCAGCGCTAAAGGAACTTCTAGTCATGCTAGAGGATAGCTATCAGCAAATTGGACTTCCGGAAAAAGCATTTAAGATCCGCTGCTTAATGCAAAAAGACTACCCGGAAACCTATGAGCAAGTGGAAGAGTATGAAGCGGTTTTAAATGCAGACTTCTGCGCCTTTCCCAACTTTTACGAGAAAGATCCTAACCTCTGCTGTTTTTTAAATGACTACCTGAACGAAACCAAATCCCCCGAAAAGGCGCGCCTATACAATGCTCTACTGCCCGGTGCAGGCTACTATTACGTCGGACAGACTAAAAGTGCTGTGACCTCCTTTATCATCAACGCCCTCTTTTCCTGGGCCGCCTACCGCTTTTTTGATCGAGGTTACCCTGCTGCAGGCATCATTACAACTAGCCTTGAGCTAGGATGGTATTTTGGCGGCATCAATGGAGCAGGCCTTGCCGCCGAAGAGTGGAATGAGCGGATCTACGAATGCAAAGCCAAAGATTTCCTGATCGAACAAAAACTGTTCCCCATCCTTCAATTCCATTATGCGTTTTAGCCTCCTCCTCCTATTGACAGCTACCCTCTCAGCCGATCCTTGGGGCAAAGATGCAGATATCGTCCACAAAAGACCGCCCCCCTGCTGCCTTCCCGCTCAATCCAACCCCGGCGTTTGCCTTAGCGAAGCATTCATCCGCTTCCATCAAGAGGTCATCTCCCCCGCCGACGGCCCCCGAAGCCACTTCATCCCCTCCAGCTCCTCCTACACCCTCGAAGCAATCCGCACCTACGGCTTCTTCAAAGGCTGGACCATGGGCTGCGACCGCCTCATGCGTGAAAACGACGACCCCTGGGTCTACCGCAAAACCCTCTCTCCCTCCGGCCCGAGCATGAACTCCGACCCAGTCCCTTAACCACACACACGGATTTATTCACCGTTAGAGTAGCGGCGGAGATTAACCCGCCTCTACTCTAACGTTGAAAAAATCCAAACGCCTAGGCATGAGCACGGGTTTATTCGGGTACGGGCACGGACTCGCTCACGGGCACAGGTAGGGGTTCGGGTTGAGGAGCAAGATCGAGCAGCTCTTTGGCGCGTGCGATGGCTTGATGCATGTGCTGATGAGGGTGTGTTTCATCAAACATGTAGAGATTTTCTTTGCCGATGGAGGCAATGAGTCCTGAATGGCTCATCACGTCCCAAACTTCTTGGGTCATGCCGCACATGACGAGATGCCTACCTCCCAATAGAAGGTATTCATGCAGCTGGGAAAGCGCCAAACAGGTTGTAGCATCG
>JBKEAL010000166.1:0-2168 GCA_047972195.1 Parachlamydiaceae bacterium | reverse complement strand
GTTTCGTCAGTTCCTGACTCACTTTGTACACCGGCATGGCCTCGGCGCTGTTATCCGGCGTGACTTCGTCGCTGACCAGAGCCTGCAACCCCTGCTCGATACCGACAAACTGACTGAGGTCATTTTCGCCAAACGGCAGTGCTTTACCCAGTTCCAATGTGCAGCTGTCTGCGCCGCATTGTTGGCTGGAGAAGTAGCTGAACGTCGCGGCAGGCGCATGGTTAATCACCAGCGCTTCGAGGCCCACACGGCGCAGCCATTCGATGGTCGCTGCCGGATAGGTGCCACTGTCGACGTATGGCATCAGACCAAAGCGGACATGGAACGACGGTTTGCGCGCGGTGTGCAGGTCAAAGTGCACACGTTGCGTCTCTGGCGCAGCCTGATAAAACTCGCTCACCAGCGTTTCAATCAGCGCGGCGCGACGGGTTTCGTCACACGGCTCATAGTTATGATGCTTGCCACTGAACAGGCGGTTCATGTCCACATCCAAGTAGCGTTCACCACTGCGCAGCGCCGGCAAATTCCCCAGAATCACCAGCAAGCGTACCGCCAATTTGCGCTCGCCACTGAGCAGATCCTGCACCAGCTGCGCCACAATCTCGACCGGCGCCGTTTCATTGCCGTGAATACCGGCAGAGATCACTACGCTCTTGTCGCACGCCGCTTTCGGTGTGAATTCAATCACACCGGGTGCTCCACGCTGCCAATGTAACTCTGGAGTTTCGCCTGACTGCGGGGAATAGGCATCCCCCGCCAATGTTTCGTGCAGAAATTGCATCATCGCAACCTCTTAGCGCTGGAACGGATAAATTGAACCCAGACCCATGATTTGAGTCAGCTCGTCCAGTGCGGTGCGGTTTTCCACCAGCAATTGTGGGTCCGCCAGATCCGCTTCCGTCAGACGGTCACGATAGTGTTTCTCAACCCACTGCGTCAGAGACAGATACAAGCCATCGTTCATCAGTGCTTTGGGGTTCGCCGCACGCAATTCGTCGTCGTTTAAGACCACACGCAGACGCAAACACGCAGGACCACCGCCGTTGCACATACTTTCACGCAGGTCGAACACTTTTACTTCGTTGATCGGGCCGCCGCTGGTCACCAGTTCGTTGAGGTACGTCCACACGCGCTCGTTCTTGCGTGACTCTTCCGGTACCACAATCATCATGCGACCGTCGGCTTTGGTCAGCAGTTGGCTGTTAAACAAGTACGTACCGACCGCATCTTCCACCGACACTTTCGCTGACGGCACTTCAATTGGGGTAAATTCACAGTCAAAACGGCCCAATTTGTGGCGAATTTCGTCAAACACTTGCGCTTGTTGAATAAACGCTTCCTGATGGTGGAACAGCACCGGACCGTTGCTCACCGCGATCACGTCGTTGTGGAACACACCTTTGTCGATCACATCCGGATTCTGTTGCAGGAACACGGTTTGCGATTCATCCAGTTGATGCAGACGCGCCACCGCTTCACTCGCTTCACGGGTCTGACGCGCCGGGAATTTCTGTGGTTCAACCTGACCACCAAACGCCTGACGACCATAAACAAACACTTCCACACCTTGCTCACCGTAGCTGCGGCACAGACGGTTGTGGTTCGCAGCGCCTTCGTCGCCCATCAGCGCTTGCTGAGGCAGCGCCGCGTGGTGCGCAAAGTGATTCGCATCGGTAAAAATCGCCTGCAGCGCATTGCCGGTGGTGATGTCTTCAATCGAGCGGTGGAACTTGTTGTTCAGGTTCGCCACAGTAAAGTGCACTTTGCGATCCGCCGTGTCGGCTGATGGTGACACCGTCGCCGCGTTTGCTACCCACATGGAAGAAGCCGAGCTCACGTTCGCCAGCAGTTGCGGCGCTTTCTTCGCGGCCTGCGCAATCACTTCGGCATCGGTGCCAGAAAAGCCCAGTTTGCGCAGTGTGTGTACGCATGGACGTTCTTGGGGTGGCAGTACGCCTTGTTTGAAACCCATGTCGGACAGGGTTTTCATCTTTTGTAGACCTTGCAGCGCCGCCACTTTCGGGTTCGCGACCGCATTTTTGTTGGAGGTCGAGGCCACGTTGCCAAACGACAGACCGGCATAGTTGTGCGTTAAACCGACGAGACCATCGAAGTTCACTTCATAAGCTTGTTTCACTGACATAGGGTAATACTCCTTCTCGCCTTTT
>JBKEAL010000126.1:0-5627 GCA_047972195.1 Parachlamydiaceae bacterium | reverse complement strand
CGTTCCCAAGCAGAAAGATCCTCTTTGCCCCTTGTTTTGAGCAAAGACAACGGAGAGATGCATCCCGCTTCACTTTGCGGCGATGAACCCGTTCTCTTGGCGCAAAACTTGCCGAAGGTGCACGTCATTGTAGGAAAAGACCGCTATTTAAGTTCTAAAATTGCCGCCAGACTAGGCGTTCAGGTCATATTATTAGACGATGGCATGCAGCATCGAGGGATAGCTCGCGATTTAGAAGTCGTGGTTATGGACCTTCTCGATCCTTTTGGCCAAGGGTATTTTTTGCCGCGCGGCTTATTGCGTGAAGGGAAAAAGGCGCTCTCCAGAGCAGATTTAATCATTCTTAACCACCTTGAGAACGTGGAGCAGTTTGAAGGGGTGAAGCGGCAGATTTCTTCTGCCACAAGTGCGCCCGTAGTAGGAACAAAACTCGAAGTTTTAGGCGCCTTCCATCTTGATGATCAGCCTGTGGAGTCTGTTAAAGGTACAAAAGTGGGAATCTTCTGTGGGATTGCTCATCCTGAGTACTTTAGAAACACGATCGACAAGTTGGGCTTTGAAGTGGTAGACGAATGGTTTTTCCCTGACCACGATGCGATCGATCTAGAAAAACTGATTCCATTTAGCAAAAGATGCCAGGAAAAGGGCGCAGAGTTACTTCTCTGCACGGAAAAAGATCGCGTAAAGTTAACTGAAGTGGAATCGTGCTTGCCTATCGGCTGGATCAAAGCTAGGCTTTCTATCGTAGAAGGACAAGAGTATTGGAATCAATTCATTTTGCGCGCAAAGAATAAAATAAAATCCAAAATACGGGAGAGCCAGTGAAGCTCTGGATGAAGATTTTCATCGCCCTCTTGCTAGGTATTGCAACAGGAGCGATTCTAGGAGAGAATGCGATCTATTTAAAACCGATCGGACAGATCTTTTTAGGTCTGATCAACATGATCATCCTGCCATTGGTTTTAGCATCGATGACGGTTGGGATTACAAGCATCCACGACCCGGAAAAGCTTTCCAGAGTCGGTTTAAAGACATTATTCATTTATCTGACGACAACTGTAGTCGCCATTGCAATCGGCATGGGTGCGGCTTATCTCTTTCAGCCCGGCCAGTCGCTAAATTTAAAGCCAACAGGAGAGATCCACGAGGTCGAAACGCTTTCGCTCGGTGAAATTTTGCTTTCCATCGTCCCTTCGAATCCGATCGCTTCTCTGGCAGAAGGCAATATTTTGCAAGTGATCGTCTTCGCCATCTTTTTGGGGCTGGCCATCAATTTTAGCGGGCCTAAAGGGCGTCCTTTCTTATCGGTCATGGAGTCCTTGGCAGATGTGATGTACCGCTTGACTTCGATTGTGATGGAGTTTTCTCCAATCGGTGTATTTGCTATCATGGCATGGGTTTCAGGCTCCTTTGGGCTTTCTATCCTTCTCCCTCTAGCGAAGTTTTTAATGCTTTATTACGTCGCCTGCTTCTTCCATATGGGGACAGTGTTCTGCGGCATTTTGAAATATTTGGCGCGAGTTAAGCCTCTACCCTTCTTCAAGGGTATGAGCGATGCGATCATGATGGCGTTTTCTACCTGTTCGAGTTCGGCAACCCTACCTGTATCGATGCACTGCGCGCAAGAAAATCTCGGTGTGTCAAAAAACATCTCAAGCTTTGTTTTACCATTAGGCTCGACAATCAATATGAACGGTTCTGCGCTGTTCCAGGGAATGAGTGCCGTGTTTATTGCGCAAGCTTATGGACTTGAACTGAGCGTTCAAGCGCTAATCACCATAGTGGTAACGGCGACTTTGGGCGCGATCGGAGCTGCAGGGATTCCCGGAACAGGTTTCATTATGTTGACTGTGGTATTCAGCTCAGTAGGGATACCGATCGAAGGATTGGCCTTGCTCGCCGGAATTGACCGCATTCGCGAAATGATTTCGACTGTTCTGAACGTGTTGGGAGACGCTGTGTGCGCCGTCTACGTCGCCAAACAAGAGGGCGAGCTGGATGAACGGCGATATTACCACAAACAGCTCGACATGGTCAGAGAGTAGTTAAGAAAATCCCGGCTTGTCGTCAAAAGTGTAAAGTTGTTCTGTTTTGACAAAATCGATTTTTTTGTCGGCAAGTCCTTTCAGAAGCTCTGCAATTTCTGTGTGGGTCACTTGATGGCTCTCTCCCGCCATATAGCGTACTCTAAAGCTGTCGATGCACAATGTTTCAGGAGCTAATTCTGGCCATACTCTTACCCCGCGATTGCTGATCATCGTCAGTTCAAATTTCGGATGTGATGCAGCGGCTAACTCCTTTTGCAGAGCAGCAACAGATGCTGTAGAGGCAATAAACAGATCGATGCCTACGAGCTTCTTTTTTTGATGGGTTGGAATCAACGTTTCTGAATGCGGTAAATTGTGCTTGATCATTCCGTAATGCGCTGCTTGAAGAATGGATGGTTTTTGTCCTAACCGTTCGACGACTGCTTGAGCAAATTCTTGAGTCCCCACCTTTTTTTTGCTGACGCCTTCGTGATAGATGTCATAGGTATGAATGCCATCCTCAATGGTTTTTAACCAGGCATTGTGAACAAGCGCTGCTTCTTCGGGCAATCCAACGTGAGCTAACATCAAAACAGCAGCAAGCAAAAAGCCTGAAGGGTTCGCCAGATTTTGCCCAGCCCTTCGCGGTGCGGAGCCGTGGATCGCTTCAAACATCGCTCCCTGTGAACCAATGTTGGAGGAGCCAGCCAATCCCACTGACCCGGCGATCTGCGCGGCCACATCTGAAAGGATATCTCCATAAAGATTGGGCATCACTACCACGTCAAAGGCCGTGGGCGTATCTGCCAATTTTGCGGCGCCAATGTCTACAATCCAATGTTCATTTTCGATATGCGGATATTCAATGGCGATCTCGTCAAATACCTTATGAAACAAACCATCGGAGAGTTTCATGATGTTGTCTTTTGTAAAGCAGGTCACCTTTTTGCGGCCGTTTGCTTTGGCGTATTCAAAAGCGTATCGAACAATCCGTTCACAACCCGGCCGACTGATGATTTTTAGGGCGTGAAAAGTATCATTTGTTTGCCTGTACTCGATCCCTGTGTAGAGATCTTCTTCGTTTTCGCGGATGATGACGACGTCCATGCCCGGATGTTTGGTCTCGACAAAGGGCGAGTACGCCACGCAGGGCCGAACGTTTGCAAACAGTCCAAGCGTTGTGCGGATCGTGACATTTAAGCTTTTAAATCCACCGCCTTGAGGCGTGGTGATCGGCGCTTTTAAAAAAGCCTTGCATTCGCGGATCGTTTTCCATGTTTCCGGTTCAATTCCTGTAGAGACGCCTTTCAAATAAACTTTTTCTCCAATTTCTACCGGGTGGAACTCTAATGGCGCCTTTGTCGCTTCGAGAATCGTCAGCACTGCCCGAGTGATTTCCGGTCCAATGCCGTCTCCCTGGGCTAAAGCGATGGGGATTTTAGTCTTTTGATTCATATTGATTCCTAAGTAGATAGAGTGGTAAAATGTCAGAGTATGGATTTTCAACCTTTATTTCAAGCTTACCAAACCGAGTTAAACTCTTTCTTTGACCGGATCGATAAAAAACAGGTAGCAGAACTCCTCGAAGCGATTAAGGCTTGCAAAGGATTGGTTGTATTTAGCGGCATCGGAAAAAGCGGCATCGTTGCTCAAAAAATTGCCATGACGATGACCTCAACTGGAACAAGAGCTATTTTCATTTCCCCAGTAGAGGCGATGCATGGAGATATTGGCGTGATCACGCAGGGCGATCTCTTCATTGCCCTGAGTAAAAGCGGCGAAACAGATGAACTTCTTCAGTTGATTCCCTCCGTCAGAAATAAAGGTGCAAAGATTGCAGCCGTTGTTTCCAATGAGAAGAGCCGCATCGCTCTAGCTTCAGACATCGTCTTAAAAATTCCTGTGCAAAAAGAACTGTGCCCCTTCAATTTGGCACCTACGATCTCGACGACCTCACAACTCATTCTTGGGGACATTTTAGCCATTGCCCTAATGCAGCAGCAAAGCTTCAGCATCGATCAGTATGCCCTCAACCACCCTTCAGGGTCTATCGGCAAACAGATCACCGTGCGTGTGGAAGATCTCATGATCAAAGACGCGGGTCTGCCCGTTGCCTATCCGCACGACCGCATTATCGATGTTTTACAAGTGCTGACAGAAAAAAGAGCCGGCTGCCTTCTCGTAATTGACGAAGAGAAAAAGCTTCAAGGTATTTTTACCGATGGCGACTTAAGACGTGCTCTTCAATCACATGGAGAGAAGCTTTTTCAAATGAAGCTTGAGGATCTAATGACGGCTGGCGGCAGAACCATCGGGCCGAAAGCGCTCGTCTGGGAAGCTATGAAGGTGATGGAAGCCAATCAGAAGCACCCCATCATGGTGCTACCAGTCGTGGATGAGGCAAGGCAAGTTCTCGGCCTTCTTAAAATGCACGACATCATCCAAAGCGGAATCTAATTCAGGTAAATTAAGAGGAACACACTCGGGGGCAAGCCCCCCGGTGCCCCCTTGAGACGAATTTTGCATTGCCAAATCGCCCCTCATTCGTCGGAGCGGGTTACAACCCAGCCCCGGCTCTGTCGGGATCGATTTTGCTTCGCAACCTTCGTCCTCGGCGCTGCT
The DNA here is from genome assembly GCA_047972195.1 of Parachlamydiaceae bacterium. Taxonomy (GTDB): domain Bacteria; phylum Chlamydiota; class Chlamydiia; order Chlamydiales; family Parachlamydiaceae; genus CAZSDA01. The sequence continues at coordinate 978 of JBKEAL010000126.1, read as the reverse complement.
TCGGTCGCCTTAAAGGCTCCCTTGCAGAATCGATCTTTCGAGGCCCCTTTAAGTGGCTGAGAAAGCGCCGTGGACGCAGATTGCGATGAAAAATTGTGGCGACAGAGGAGGGCTGGGTTAATAACCCGCCCCTTCGAATGAGACGCAATTTGGCGAAGCAAGGTGCGTCTCAAGGGGGCACCAGGGGGCTTGCCCCCGCGTGTCTAGTTTAGTTTCCTTGTTCTTATCTTTATTTTTCTATTTTCTTAAGATTTTGGCGAGCCAGAAAAGGACAAGGGTGATGATCCCATTCACAAAAATCGCCCAGGTATTCATGGTCGAAGTCAACGTCATGTACTTTGTTTGTAATGGAAGATTGATTGTGAAGGCGATGAGTAGGTGGGAAAGGGTATGAAAAGTTTGAAATCCTGCGAAAAAAACGACGATATCACGGATGGATGGCATAGATGCTCCTTTTTTTGCATCTTAGGGGCCGAGATCTATTCCGTCAAATGGTTGCGCAGCTCATCATAGGAGCGTCGGGTAAAGTAGGGCAGAAAGACATCCCATTGGTTTTCAATGCGTAGCATGATCCCGTAGCGCCAAGGATTGTCGACGAAATCGACCGATTGGATCGAATCGAAAGAAAATTGCCATTCCTGATCCCCCGCTTTTTTATAAATCAGCCCTTTTTCTAATAAGATGAGCTGATCCGGTTTGGTTTCCAGTCTTTGCAACCTACGGTAAGGGATAAGACCGGCAGCGATTAAACCGAGTGAAAATAGAAAGATCAGCAATCCCCATTTTTTCAGTATAATCACAGGAAGGAAGATGCCGGAGACAACGAGCATTAAAGCGCCAAGAATAGCTAATAAGCTTCCCTGGATCAGAATCCACTTCATCAATTCGGGTTTTACCGAAGTTCTAATTATCAAATAAATTCCTTTTTAGGTAATGTTCGACAATAACTATTATGACAAATGTTGATCAATAATTATA
>JBKEAL010000275.1:0-1441 GCA_047972195.1 Parachlamydiaceae bacterium | reverse complement strand
ATTGTCTCCATCCTTCTGGACTAGGTCAGTAAGTTTGTTTTTTATCCTAGGCAGCGAATGTGACGTTTTGGCTCAAGAAATATGACGCTTTTTCGTTAGTTTTATGGCAGTTATGTTTCAGTTGTCTTTAATTAACAGAGGGTTAGCTGTAATAAATTTGTTATGTGCGTTGATTAGTCTGAAAAAAGAGAGACCTTATTGGACTAGATCAGGATGAAGCTACAGGCGACGACCCAACTGGGAAAAATAAAATCCACCCTGCGTGAGCAGATTTGCGGCGGCATCATGAACGACAGGCAGAAGCTGCCATCCGAGCGTGAATTGAGTGAGCTGTTCGAAACCACGCGCATTACCATCAAGGACGCGTTGGTATCACTCGAAACAGAAGGACTGATTTATCGTGAAGAGCGCCGCGGCTGGTTTGTGTCGCCGGAACGGGTGCGTTACAACCCGCTGTCGCGTTCGCATTTCCATCAGATGGTGCGCGAGCAGGATCGCATTGCGGAAACCAAAGTGCTGAATGTACGAAGCGTAATGGCCTCGCGTGATTACGCCAAAGCGATGCAGATCGAACGCATTACGCCGATTCATATTATTGAACGCCTGCGCTATATCGACGGGCGCGCGGTGTTGTTTGTCGATAACTGCCTGATTGCGAACCTGTTTCCCAATATTCTGCATGAAAATCTGCAAGGTTCACTGACGGGTCTGTACGCGGAAAAATATGGTGACCGCACCCAGCGTTCGCGCTTTGAAGTGATTCCGACCGCAGCGCCATCGCATGTGGCGAAGGCGCTCAATCTCGCCACGGGGCAACCGGTGCTGAAAATCTGCCGGGTGAACTACAAACAGGACGGGGCGATCATGGACTGTGAATTTGAGTACTGGCGACCCGATTCGGTGGTGATCACCATCGACAGTTGTGGTGACTGAGCGCCGCCAATCAATCGGGGTTAACGGTTCGCTTTAAGTTCATCCAATACGTGGCTGAGTGATGGGCGGATGCTGTGACCCAGAGCTACCACATCGTCACTTGGCGTGACCAAATCCGGAATCTGATAAGTGATCATCTTGGCCGCCATCGCTGATTTGACGCCATTATTGGAATCTTCAAACGCCAGGCAGTGCTCTGGTTCGACGTTCAAGCGATTGGCCGCCAGCAGAAAAATTTCCGGATGCGGTTTACCCTGACTGACTTCACAGCCTGTGGCGAATGAATCGAAGTAATGATCAATGCCAGCCAGACGCAATTTGACGCTGGCGACGTCGCGCTGGCTTGATGTTGCAACCGCAGTAGGGATCTGATGCGCCTTCAGCCATTGCAGCAACTCAATCACACCCTGTTTGACCGGGATCGGCTGATGTTACCACCGCGTTGTAGCGAGTGCGCCATTCATTGTGCAGCACCGGATAATCGAGATCTGGCCCGTAGCCTGCGCGC
>JBKEAL010000274.1:0-10868 GCA_047972195.1 Parachlamydiaceae bacterium | reverse complement strand
CAATTGCCTGTTGAAGTTCTTTGAGCTGCTCATCTGTGCTATCTTTAGCGCTGTTCAGGTCGCGTTCTTTGTCGTCTAACTGATTCTTCAACGCATCGACTTGCTGCTCTTTCTCTTCAATTGCAAGTTGGAGAATCTTAACTTGATCTTCTTTACTTTCTTTTGTTTCAAACAGCTGGTTCTGCAGAGCCTCGACTTGCTGTTCTTTTTCGGCCATCGCCAACTGCAGCTTTTCGTGCTCCTCTTTTAGCGACTGAACGGTTTGCTCTTTCTCTTCTTGTGAGGAGTTGAGATTTTGCTCTTTTTCATTCAATTGCTGTTTAAGAGCCTCTACTTGATGCTCTGCGTCCGCTTTTGCAGCGAGAAGGTGATCGAGTTCCTCTTGCAGATTCTTAACTTGTTCCTCTTGACTTTCTTTTGCATGGTTTAAATCGCGCTCTTTTTCGTTCAATTGGGTTCTTAAAGTTTCGGCATGCTGTCCGATGTCTGCCATTGCGATCTGGAGCTTTTCGTGTTCCTCTTGGAGCCCTTCTTTGCCCTCTTTAGCATTATTTAAATCCCTTTCCTTCTCATCCAGCTGATGCCTTAACTCCTCTACTTTCTGTTCTATCTCTTCTTCAGTCTTATTCTGGAGTTCTTTTAGTTCTTGTTCAGCGACGGCAAGTTGCTGCTCAATTACTTGCTTATTCAGTCTCTCTTCATCTAGCTGCTGTTGCAACTCCTGAGATTGCTGGTATAGGTCTTCTTTTTCTCGGTCGTATGCTTTCTGAGCTTCTTCTAGTTCGCTCTGTTTTTTAAGCACCTCGGAATCAAGCTCTTGCGCAAATAGGCTGGCGACTTCTTTCTGATCGTTTAAGCTCTGCAAGGCTGCAGTGAGCTGTTCAATTTCTTGGGTGTTGTTTTGCTTGGTATCGTTGAGCTGTTCAATTTCCCGGTTTTTTGCCTCTATGGTCTCTTCAAGCTCTGCAAGCAATGCCGCAAGCTTGGCATTTTCCAAATTGCCTTTTAACTGGGCAAAGAGAGTATCGTGATGCAGGTCTGAAGATTCATGGAGCTTTTCTGAATGCAGCGCAGCTGCAGCCTTCTCCATAGCTTGCTGATCTTGAACGCGCTGGTTAAGAGCAATGGCATCGACTGTTTGTTCGATTTTCTTTTGGTCGGCAAGAGCGTTTTCTCTTTCTGAATTCTGTTTATCCAGCTCTTCCAGTTTCCGCTTCTCTTCCTGGATCAGCTCTTCTTTGTCCTGGATCTCTTTTTCAAGCGCAGCGATGTGCTGCAAGTGCTGCAGCTCCGACTCGTTCTGGACAGCCTTCGCCTTCTCTACAATCTCGGATTTCTGCGTGTCGTGCGATTGCACTTTCTCGGCTAGCGCTGTAAGGGATGTCTCTAAGGAAGATGAACGGGTCTTTTCTTGTTTGATTTCCGTTTCAAACGCTGCGATCTTTTCATTCAAGTTGCGGATCGACTCTTCTTTCTCTTCCAATTGCGATTTTAGAGCGCTATAAGCTTTACTGTCAGGAGCTTTATTTCTCACGAAGAGAAGACGTTTCAGTTCGTTCAGTTTGAAATTTGCATGGTTCAGCTCGATCTGAAGTTGCTCATTTTGCACTTCAACAGGAGGGATCGCAAATTCCTGCACCGGAGAGAATTTGGGTAGCTGCTTAACATCTTCGCGGGTGAGTTCGTAAGCAGTGATTCCCAATAGGACGCAACTTGCTAACCCTAAAGTGATTACTTTGCCTATTGTCTCGCTTTTCCGTGGGGTCTGACCTGTTTTATCCATGAATATCCTTGAACGATTGTTATAAAATGTTGAGCGTCGGAAATGGATAAAAATTCAAGGACTTTCTGACCAAGGGACATCTCTATACAAACCGGCTGATCCACGAAAAGTCTCCCTACCTATTGCAGCACGCCCATAATCCGGTCGATTGGTATCCCTGGGGTGAAGACGCCTTTGCCGCGGCAAAAAAAGAAGACAAACCCATCTTTTTATCAATCGGCTATGCGACCTGCCATTGGTGCCACACAATGGAAAGAGAATCTTTTGAAAATAAGGAAATCGCCGAATTTATGAACGAAGTGTTCATCAATATCAAGGTCGATCGCGAAGAGCTTCCTGAAGTCGATAATCTCTACATGGAGTTTGCGCAGAGCTTGATGGCAGGTTCAGCAGGATGGCCTTTGAATCTTATCCTAACTCCTAACTTAAAGCCTTTCTTTTCAGCAACTTACCTTCCTCCGGAACATAGAGAGGGGATGATGGGACTGAAGGAACTCGTTCTTAGGATCAGAGATGTGTGGGATTCTGAACAGAGAGAGGCGCTGCTTCAGCAGGCAGATAAAGTGGTGGAGATTTTTCAGGAGCATATCCATAGTAAAGGCGATAGCTTGCCGAACCAGCAGCTCGTTTCTAAAGCTGTCGAGCTATTCTACCAAATCTCCGATCCCATTTATGGAGGAATCAAAGGTAAGCCGAAATTTCCCGTGGGCTATCAGTATGAATTCTTGATGAGAAGCTACGTAAAAAACAAAGACGCACGCGCCCTATTTTTAGCGGAACGTTCATTGGAAATGATCCACCGAGGCGGCATTTACGACCATTTGGGCGGAGGCTTTTCAAGATATAGCGTCGATGACAAATGGTTGATCCCGCACTTTGAAAAAATGCTCTACGACAATGCTCTGTTAGCGGATTCCTACACGACTCTTTGGAAGCTCACCAAAAAGGAAAAGTTCAAACAGATCGCCATCGATGTGCTGGATTATGTCCTTAGGGATATGACCGATCCCGATGGGGGATTTTACTCTGCTGAAGATGCCGATTCCGACGGCCGGGAAGGGCTGTTTTACACGTGGACTGTCGATGAAGTTAAAGAAGCGCTTGGAGAAGGCCGTGCTTCGACCTTTATTCAGTATTACGGAATGACAGAAGAGGGGAATTTCGAAGGAAGAAACGTGTTGCATACGCCATTGCCGGTGGAAGATTTTGCTTCTCACTTACATCTCGATCAAGCCGTTGTGGAGAAGGCGTTGGCAGAGAGCAAAAAGATCCTTTTAGAAAAGCGCAACCAAAGACCGCACCCATTCAAAGACGATAAAATTCTGACTTCATGGAACGGCCTGATGATCTATTCGTTAACCTATGCAGGGTTTACCTTTAATGAACCTCGATTCATTCAAGCAGCAATCAAAGCGTGCGATTTTTTAAAAACTTATCTTTGGAACCGCAAAGAGCTGTTCAGGCGTTACCGCGATGGCAACGCATTGCCTTCCGGAACGTTGGACGACTACGCCTTTCTCATTCGCGGGTTAATCGCTCTTTTTGAGTATGGCCAAGGGAAAAAGTACTTGGATTGGGCAGTTCATCTTGCCGAAATCGCCGAAAGAGAATTTAAAGTGGAGGGGGGAGCCTATTACCTGTCTCCGGAGATGGAAGAGCATCTCCTCATGCGCAAATGCACTTTTTCAGACGGAGCGGAGCCTTCAGGCAACGCTTTGATGGGAGAAAACCTGTTAAAGTTGGCCTTTTTAACAGGAGAAACGAAATATCGACGCGCCGCAGAAGATGTACTGAGGGCTTCAAAAAAATTTTTAGATCTTTACCCAATCGGGTACTTCTATCAATTGATGAATTTGCTGCGGTATAACGATCCATTGGCTGCTGTCGTAGTCATTGCTTTGAACGACAAGCAGGAGCATCGCGAGTTGCTGAAAAAGACGATCGCAGAAACCTATATGCCTCATGTGGATTTCATCTGGCTAGACCCCAAAGAAAAAAATGAGGAGCATCCGTGGATTGAAGAGACGGATCGGGCCAAATTTAAAGACAAAACAACACTTTATATCTGCCATGAAGGACGCTGCCTAGAGCCGATTTCCAACCCAGATAAAATGATTGAAGCGATCCTGGCTTTATAGTAAACTACTAAGTATGAAAAAGACAAATCGCGATCCCGAGATCCAGGCAAAGTCACCATTCGACTTGGCGGCTGTTATGCATGGACGCTCATTGGATGAAATCATGCTGGAAGCCAAGGTGCTGAGAAAGCCTGAAAAGCGGCAGCTAGCTGAGCTTCTTTTTGGGAGGGTTTCACAGCTATTCAACGAACAATCCAACGACAAAGAAATCAAAAAGCTCTTAAAAAGTGTTCTGAAACTGGATGAAAAGCACGCTGCAGCCCATTTGGCGCTAGCGCATGTGATTGTCGATGCGTCTACAAAATTAAAAGACATTTCCCGCCACCAAAAAGCGTCCGACCACTTTAAAAGAGCAGAAGAACTGTACCAGCAAGAGAGCAGGGATCTTCCCGCGGAATCCTACTGGAAGTGGGGAATTTGCGATTTCTTTTTTGCCAACTTTTCCGAAGAGCCGATCGATCTAAAAAACGCTTCAGATAAGTTTAAAAAAGCGCTGGATCAAGGGTTCGACAACGCATCGTTTTTGGTCGATTACGGCTCATTGCTCACTGAGCTCGGTTCCATGATGAGGAACAAAGATCTGATTCTCCAAGCCGTAGAACTGTTAAGACAAGGCCTTGAAAAAGATGGAGAAAACCCTCACGGCTGGTTGCGCATGGCATTGGCTTATAAGGTCGTTTACGCGTGGACTTTAGACTACAGCTTTTTTGAAAAAGCCGATCATAGCTTCGTGGCAGCAGCTCGCGTGCTAGGAGATAACCTCGTTCTCTGGATCAATTGGGGCGACCTTCTCGCAAAAGAAGGATTTGGAGTGAGAGATGCGCAAGTCCTAAGCGCAGGAATCGAAAAAATTGAACGCGCATTGATGCTCGATCCCAACTCATCACAAATCAAATTGCGGCTGGCAGACGCTGTCATGCATCTCGGCAGGATTGAAGAAGATCTCGATGCGTTGAAGCACGCTTTGAGCCTCCTCCAGGAAGTGGAACCTCAAGAAAAGAGCAACGTCCACTTTATCTCCCTGATGGGAGATTGCCTGGTGCAATTAGGGCGCTATTTTAGCGATGCCGCCTATTACCGCGAAGCGATACAGACCATCGAAAATGGACTGAAAGAAGACAACAGCAACCCTATATTGTGGCACGTTTTAGCGATGGCCTACATGGCTCTAGGGGATTTGAAAGCAGACCACAAAGCATACGATCAGGCAGCCAAGTTCTATGGACAAGCGATCCGCTCAGCGCCGGCACCCATCCCGGAATGGCTGAATGAACAAGGCGTTGCTTTGATGAAGATAGGGGAGGGGACTCAAGATCCTTACTACATCCGCTCCGCTATGGAAAAATTTGAACGCGCCGTCTTTATCTTTCAGAAAAATGGCGGAGGCAGCCCCGATCCTGAGTGGGTCTACAACTTTGGCGCCGCACTTTCCTACCTGGGAGAATTCGAAGGCGATCCAAAACATTTTGAACGAGCCATCGCCGTGCTAGGACGGCTTTTAGAGCAATACCCCAACTTCCACTACGTCAAATACAATCTCGCCATGGCTCTGTTTCATCTGGGCGATATGTTAGGGGAGATCGAGCCGCTTGAAAAGGCAGAAGAGCTGTTTGAACAAGTGATGCACGACGATCCTGAAGCTGACTTTGTCCTGGAAGATTTCGGGTATTCCCTGATGGTGCTAGGCGACCTCTTGGAAGAGTCCGGCCACGGCTTCCTCAAAGCGAAAGCCTGCTTCGAAAAGGCCGAATCGCTCCTCCTCGAATCGGTCAGACTAGGCAGCGCTCAAGCCAACTACCTCCTAGCCTCCCTCTACGCTCTCCTCGGCAGATACGACGAAGCGATGCACTTCCTCGAACGCGCCAAACAGCGCTCCATCCTCCCTCCCATCTCCACCCTCCTGGAGGATGGCTGGTTTGAAGAGATGCGCGACCTTCCCGAATTCCGCCTCTTCTTGAGCTCTCTCCCGGAAGAAAACCTTTAATTCTATCTGCCCGAAAAACCCGTGCCCTTGCCCGTGAGCGTGCCCGTGCCCGAATTTTTATCCATTAACCCTTTTGCTCACAGCGGAGCAGTTGTCTAACAGTGTTAAAATGAGGCTTTCTCAAGATAAAATTAACTGAATCCTGTAAGCCGAGATTCGCTGGTTGATGTGACATTGCACATAGGGTCAAAAACGGCTCTCGCAATAAAATATCAAAACAGGGGGATACTATTTGTTTTGAACAGTCAGGTTTTCACTTTTTAGGGCCAGATAAGCCCGATTTTTTTTCTGCAACCGCTAGGACACCAAATGGTGATTTAACTAAACAAATTGACGAGCTGTACTGTGAAATCAATCGAGATAGCATAGATGGGTCAATTTTGCCTAAATCATACGGGGGAACAAGCGGTAGCGCGGTATGGCGAGGAATCGGAGAGCTACCAAACGAAACCATAGCTGATTTTGATTTAGCTGGTATTTTAGCCGAAGAAATAAAATTTATTGAAAGCCATCCTGCGTTGGCAGTCATGTGCAGAGGTTCTTGCTCATTATATGATACCTTTTACAAATTCTGCGCACATTATCTTGAACATGAAAACGAGGTCACTGCGCTTCAGCATGCTGGTTTTTTGCAAAAGTAATTTCTTATGGTTATGGTCGTCTAGTGAGATGTCAATATCCTCTTCCCGAAATCTGACGAACTGCCGCACGATGTTTATCCCTCTGCTGCATTGCCCCTTCCGTGGTTTTGGGATGTGTTTTACATTCAGGGCAATAAAATATGCCTTTTATTTCATGATCACTAGTCAATAAACGGACTGTTTTACGATCGGTGCTTGTGCTAGTGTCATAACAGCGTGAACAAATCTCGGCACCATTGTGGTAGAGAATGCCGTCTTTCCACACAACATTTTCTTTAATCTCTAATTGATCTGATAATCTTGTAACTTCTTCTTTTAATTTCAAATTTTCTTCCTTAACAAGGATCAATTCTTCTCTTAAATTCAAGTTATTTTGTTCACTTTGCAATTGTTTCAATTTCTCTCTGGCATCCCAAAGTCCTTTTATCCAAGGCCAGATTTTTTTTATGATAAGTCAATAAGAACCGACAAAAGCACTGATGGGAAACCACCAGGCTTGAATTAAACCTAATATTTCCTGAAATTTCTGACTAAATGTATTGATCCATTCATCCATTCATCAACCACCTCTTATTATTTTTAACTCAATCTTAAGTTTAATCCCATAGCCACACACAAAGAAACAAGGGTATGCCATTTGGGATTGCCTGTGCCTGAAAGTGTCTTGTAAAGACTTTCACGGCCTACATGAGCTTTTTTGGCTAACGCACCAACACCACCCTGCGCTTCTGCGACATTACGTAACGCCATAAGAAAAAGCTTCTGAGACTCCTCATCTCCTTTCAAGCTTTCATTTAGCGCTTCATTCAGATAAGCCACAGCAAAATCATGATCTTGAAGTTGCTCCAGAAGAAAATCTTGATAATTTCTACTTCTTGCCATTGTTAAAACTCCTTGATTGATAATCCTTCAAATAATCTTTTGCTTTATTAATATCTCTATCTTAAGAACCTTTGTCACCACCACAAAGCAATAAAACGATTCTATTACCAATTTTTCCATAATAAATTCTAATTCCTGGCCCATAATGGATTCTCAACTCAGAAACCCTTTCTTGCAAAGTTTTGCAATCCCCAAAGTTTCCAAGTTTTAATCGATCTAACCGCATAGAGATTCTAGCTTTTGTATGAATCTCTTTGAGTCCTTCAAGCCAAACTTCAAAAGGTCGCTTGCCTGTCGCTGTTTCGTAAACTTCAATTTCGATCTCTTCCATATAACCTCATTGTATCTTTTAGGATACTTTATTTTCAAGTGAATTTTAAGCTATTAATTTTGAGAGGGTTGAAAATTCTTGAGAGAGACTTATCCAGTCAAAAGTTCGAAGTGTACCCAGTAACTGGAAGGCGGATCCTGCCTATCTTGCTTTCTTTTTTCTCTATTTACATCCTTAGATCAATCTACTTCGCATGATTGCGATGCACTTTTCAGAATATCCATTGCGAGTCGCTATTTCGATGTTATTCGGGCGAAACTTTCCTGAGTACTTGCTTAACATGAAAAGGAACAATTTTTCTGAATATTGCTTATTAAGAGCATCTAAAATATTACCAAATTTTAAATTTTTGCACTTTTTTAACATTGCAAACATCAAGTTTTCAGGAACATCATAGTTATAGGCACAGTATATGTGATCCGATGTCAATTCTTTAAGACAATGCGCAAGAATTTCAGAGATAAGATGCGCTGAATAGCGCTGTTTGAGAGCATCTTTGATGTCATTCGGAGTTAATGTTCTTGGATGTCTATTTACCCATGCTAGGATTGCACTTTCTGAGAACAAATGATTTTGAAAGGGGCGAGAGCCGGAAAAATTATCTGGAATACATTTTTCTAATTCAGTGAGGATCGCCTGTCTGAGCACTTGAAGAGACATCCTGGGTGTGATCCGCTCTATCTCTTTTAGGGCGTATGTTTTCTTATGGATCATCTCTGCTAAATCGCGTATACAAGGCTCATGGAGTGGATTAGGGGCATTGCCAAAATTGCTGCAATAGAGGCGCGTTATGGCAATGATCATTGCAGGATCCAATTCAGTGAGTTTAGTCAGATGTTCAGGGGCCTTTTGGCTTAAGGTCCTATCGACGATGGCTTTAGCTTCAAATAGGGTTTTGCAGTTTGTGCTTATCGGATACTTTCTATGAAAATTCACGCAGTGCTGCCTAAATAGAGCCATGATCTGCAAGAATGGGGGATAATTTTCAATGGGTTTGATGCCGTACTGGGAAAGAAGATGGAGGGAGTAATTCCTATTAGAGGACTTATTCAGACATAAAACATTAAACTTCGCCACAGGGTCGTAATAATCATACACAGTAAACCTGACGCTCATAACACCTCAAAAGTTTTTGCTCTAAAGCCTCGAGAGCGTACACTTACTCGAGTTTTTAAACAAGAGCTCCAGATCATCTAAATGTTCGGATTTCTTAATCGCAAAGTCGCAAAGATAAGAAGACGCACAGAGATAAATGGAAAGAGGCGCGGTTAAAAGATCAGAAACCTATCCGGATTTGACTATGCATTAGTTGTTCTGATCTTTTAACCGTGCCTCTTTCCATTTCGATCGTAGAAAGCATTGCTTTGCAATGCTTTCTAAACAGTAAAATAGGTAATCTCTTTGCGCCCTTCGCGCCTTTGTGATTAAAAAATCCGAGCTTATGGGTAATCTAACCGGTTTTTAAGCCCGTTTGCGTTCGTTTTCGCTGAGGTGGCGCTTGCGCATGCGGATGCTAGTCGGCGTCACTTCGATCAATTCATCGTTTTCGATGTAGTCGATCGCTTGCTCCAGCGTAAACCTTCTTGGAGGCGTTAAGATGATGTTCTCGTCGCTTCCGGAAGCACGGACGTTGGTCAGCTGCTTGGCCTTTGTTGGGTTGACGACGAGGTCGTTGTCGCGGCTGTTTTCCCCGACGACCATGCCTTCATATACGTCTTCACCTGGGGAGACGAATAGGACAGCTCTGTCTTGGAGGTTAAAGCATGCGTAGCCGTTTGCCTGACCGCCCATGTTGGAGATCAATACACCTCGTTTTCTGCCTGGGATTTCGCCTTTCCATGGGGCGAAGGAGTCGAATACGGAGGTCATGATGCCGAGACCGCGTGTCATTGTGAGGAATTCGTTGCGGTAGCCCATGATGCCGCGCGTAGGGATCAAGAACTCAATCTTGTTGATACCGTGCTCGTTTGTGTCTAAGTGGCGCATTTCCCCTTTTCTGCGGGAGAGCTCTTCGATCACACCGCCAGCGTATTCTTGCGGCACTTCGATGTGCACCATTTCCATCGGTTCATGCACAACACCGTCGATAACTTTCTGGATAACTTGCGGTTTTGCAATGCTCAATTCAAAACCTTCTCGGCGCATCGCTTCAATCAATACGGAGAGGTGGAGTTCACCGCGTCCTGAAACCTTAATTTTTTCCTGTCCGTCAGTGACTTCTTCAATTTTCAACGAGATGTTCGCTTTGCGCTCTCTTTCCAGGCGGTCGCGGATCTTGTTCATCGTAACGTGTTTGCCGCTTCTGCCGACAAATGGGCTGTTGTTAACGGAAACGTCCATCGAAAGCGTCGGTTCATCCAATTTAATCGGAGGAAGTGCTTGAACGGCATTTGGATCGCAAAGTGCGTCGCCGATGGTGACGTCAGCAATCCCTGAAATCGATACGATGTCGCCCACGGTGGCTTCTTCCATCTCTACTTTTTGCAGACCTAGGTAGCCATGGATCTTAGTCACAGTGCAGCGCTGGTTTTTGCCATCAGCGTTCACGTGGATGATCGGTTGGCCTTTTCTGATTTTCCCATTCAAGATTCGGCCGCAAGCTTGTCTTCCCAAAAAGTCATCGTATCCGATGGTCGCGGCTTGCATTAAGAATGGAGCTTCGATCGTGCCGGAAGGAGGTTTAACGGCATCGATGATCAATTGGAACAGAGGCTTCATGTCGACGCGAGGGTCGTCCAATTCTTTGATCGCAAAACCTGAAAGGCCGGAAGCGTAGGCGTATTTAAAGTCGAGCTGTTCGTCTGTTGCACCGAGTTCCAGGAATAGATCGAAGGTTTCGTTTAAGACTTTATCAGGGTTTGCGTGAGGGCGGTCGATTTTGTTCAGGATGACGATCGGCTTGATGCCCATTTTAAGAGATTTAGAGAGAACGAAGCGCGTTTGCGGCATCGGGCCTTCCTGAGCATCGACTAACAGAAGAACGGAATCGACCATGCCCAAAATTCTTTCTACTTCGCCGGAAAAGTCGGAGTGGCCGGGAGTATCGATAATATTGATCTTGGTTCCTTCGAAATCCACAGAGGTGTGCTTAGCAAAGATCGTGATGCCG
>JBKEAL010000266.1:0-28713 GCA_047972195.1 Parachlamydiaceae bacterium | reverse complement strand
ATGTAGTAATGATAAACGAAGTGATCCCCTACTCCGAAATAAAGAAAGAACTCGAGACCACCCGCACCCACGTAGCGATTATAGATAGCCGAAAGAAAGCACGACTAACCTCAAAACAGGTGGAGGAACTCAGGGAGCTATTCCCAAATATCACAATAGTAATAATATGCCACGTAAAGCCGAACGGCACTCCCGAGCAAACAGCCGACGCTACTGTATTTCAGGAGGCAACGCTAAAAATTAAGGTGGACAGGTATAGAGCCTTATCGATGGGGCGATACTTCGGGGAGCGTGGATATTACAATGTATGGAAAGAAAAAGCCGATCAATGTTGGGCTGAGAATATATAAAAATAAGGATATGACATACGAAGAACTAAAATATAAGCAATCGTGGACTCTGAATCAAAAGATAGACCACAGTTTATACATTATTGATGCATTCCTTGCACAATGCCCTGATAGCGTGGTAGCTTATAGTGGCGGCGTAGATAGTGTTGTTATGCTAAAGCTCGTCCGTTTAATTGATAAAAACAGAAAAGCTGTTTTTGCTAACACTACAAACGAACATAGCGATATGTTAAAGTTTGCCCGGGACACGGAAGGAGTGGAGATGGTTTTACCACGATTGACATTCCAACAGACCGTTGCGAATGAGGGCTTTCCTCTAATCAGTAAAAAAGTGGCTCGCATGATTCACGATGTAAGAAACCCGACTCCAAATAATGAAGCCTCTCGAAATTTATATCTCACAGGTATAAAGCGAGATGGCACAAAAAGTAAAGATTTTAAGATTCCTGCGAAATACATGCACCTGATCGATGCTCCTTTCGATATAACACACAAATGTTGTGATATTCTAAAAAAGCAACCAATGAGGGCTCTAAGTAAAGGAGGTGTACTTATTGGAACCCGAGCCGATGAATCTCAAACCCGGAAGGGAGCATATCTTAAAACAGGATGTATAGACTTGAAAGGACTCAAATGCCTGCCGATGTCGATTTGGACACGGGAGGATGAGTGGAAGTTTATCAGGGATAACCACATACCATATTGTAAAGTATATGACGAAGGTGAGGAAAACACAGGGTGTGCTTACTGCGGGTTTGGCTGCCAATTCGATAAAACACGTTTTTTGCGGCTAAAAGATAGAGAACCGAAACGATATGCCCACATGATGGCATTGAAAAACAATGGTATAACATTCAAAGAAGCTCTTAAAATAGCTTTAGATATTTAACAAACAAAATATTATTCCAATGAAAACAGCGACAGATAGACAAAAATCAAGGCTTATCCGCAAGTACCACACTTTGTGTACTAAGATCGGAATGACGGAGGAGGATCGCCATGAGATGCTATCCAATAACTACGGCGTAGAAAGCAGTAAGGACTTGTATGTGGAGGAGTTGGAGCATTTGTGTACTGTTCTTGATACAGAAGCCAATACAAAAGAATGGAAACTACAGGAAGCCCGGAAGCGAGTTTTTGGAGCCGTTGGAGGTTGGTTGGATATACTATACGGACGAGTATCGAAACAGGATGCCATCCGCTACCGGGAGAGAATAGAAAAAATAAAAGCGATTGCCTGCCGACAAACTGAATACAAGGACTTTAACAAGATACCTCTCGAAAGGCTTGCAAATATATCGTTTCTGTTTTCCAAAAAGCAAAAGGATTTTAAACGTGGCGAGATATTGTTGGAGACTGAGCTACAAACACTCGCATATCTAAACTAAAGAATTATGGGACAACAAAGTATCGAACAGTTGGAGCAGGATATAGAGATAACACTCACATTCTTATATGGCAAGCTAACTATGAAACAATGGGACTTCTATGTAAGGCAATATCACGCTTTGTGCATCAAATGGCATCAAATGAGAGGCGAGCAGCCAATCGTAATGCATGGTAAATCGGATTATATAATTTGAAAATAATATGAGTAACAAACCAAAATTCGCAAAAAGAAAGGGCAGTCTCATGGAGACTATGTATGATAGGATGGTTGCCCGCCATTCGGGAGAGGTTGAACACAGATGTAATGTATATACATGCAAAGTGTGCAATCAAAAAGTAAAAACGGTGGACGAGGACGAGGGCGTGACCCCAATGTTTATCACCTGTGAATGTGGCGGTACGATGGCAAGTGCCATGTACAATGATACAATGCCAAACGAGCGTCCAACAAAAGGATGGTATAGACCTTCATTTGCTGAGTATCAAAAACTAAGCAAATATGGGCAAGAGCATTGATAGAAAGGTGGATGATTACTGAGATATATAAAGTTTGTGTAATAACAAAATAAATTATGAATTATGGCAAAAAGATCTAAAAAAGAAGTAGTTACAGTAGTAAAATCGGCAAAATAGGAGCATGCGTTTACTGATTTTGCAACAGCGGATGCTCGTATTGCGAAAATTAATGCGGATATGGACGTGCAAATCACTAAGATACGTGATAAGTATGCCGAAGAGTTGGAAAAACTGAAAGTGGACAGAGATGCCGCTTTTGATGTAATGCAAATTTATGCGACAGAAAACAGGGATATTCTATTTGCTAAGAAAAAAAGCGTAGAAACGGTACATGGCACCTACGGCTTCCGTTTGGGAACACCAAAGGTTGAGAAGCTGAAAGGCTTTACATGGGACGCTTGTGCAAAATTAGCTAAAGCATTCCTGCCCGATTATGTTCGCACGACAGAGGAGTTGGCAAAAGACAAACTACTTGCCGACTATAAAGATATGGCAGCCGAAACTACAAACAAGCTCCCGGATATTGGTATTAAGATTACTCAAAGCGAGACTTTCTATGTGGAACGAAAAACAGAAGAAGCCGAATCCTAAATACTCATTTTGCCGACGACGGTCTCGTTGGGCAGTTTATAACGACGAGACCGGGTCGAAGGTTTGTGATTATTTGGAACGAGAAGATGCTCGTAAAAAGGTATATGAATTAAACGGATGGAAGTATAAATAACTATGAAAAAGTATATAACCCTAACTGAATTTTTGCCCCTTACTTATAGTGAGGAGCATGGCATGAATGATATAAGAGATGCTGATGGCAAAGTAAAGGCATTTAAAAGCCGTAAAGCTGTCGAAAGCTACTGTCAGAAACATAAGTGCTTCTATGTAGAGCGAAAATCAATATTCTATAAATAACAGAAAGAATATGGCAAAGAAAGAATTAGCAATAAGGCTATTAGTAGATGAAAAAGAGGTAAACAAGGCATTGGTAATGTTAAATCAGGATGCCTTATCGCCTGAGAAGTTAGATGAGAGATTTTTCGGTAGAGAACCTTTAGTATTTGATGTGGCGACTCTTGGCGAGGAGGCTTTCTCTATGACTTTGGCTTTTACAGCCTTGATCGAGGATGATAATCAATCAAAAGAATAATAACCATGCGGTGTGTGCATTGCAATCGAATAATAACAGGCTCCTTTTGCCTGATATGTTGGAATAGGTTAGCATTCGGCACACCACTAAAAATAAGTAAAACAATGGTAGATAAAGCAGTTGAGACCATAATGGAAGTATTGGAGGATGAGACCAGAGAATTATCCTCGTTGGAAAGAATGGAAGTGTTAAACGATGTAAGAGACTCAGTAGATGCTCTTATTGAAGCAGCAATGGCAGACGAATGATTATCGCAGTAGACTTTGATGGGACTTTGCATGTCGGGACGTACCCTAATATCGGGGAGCCACGTCCCGGGGCAGAGGAATATATGAAAAAGCTCAAGGAGGACGGGCATTATCTGATCATCTGGACTTGCAGAGAGGGCGATGTTTTGACCGAGGCGATTAATTGGCTTTTGTCGCAAAATATCCCCTTTGATAGAGTAAACGATCACGAGCCTGAGAATAAAGCCAAGTACGGCGGCACAACCCGCAAGGTTTACGCGGATTTATACATTGACGATAAACAAGTCGGGGGACTGCCCACTTGGGAGGAGATTTACAAGTATGTATTGCACGAGAATCATTTTGATACAGGATTCGCATAAATAGTAAAGATATGGATAAACTTGATTTTTCATATAACTGGAACAATAAGCTACGGAAC
Organism: Parachlamydiaceae bacterium; assembly: GCA_047972195.1. Classification (GTDB taxonomy): domain Bacteria; phylum Chlamydiota; class Chlamydiia; order Chlamydiales; family Parachlamydiaceae; genus CAZSDA01. Next base: position 24,645 of record JBKEAL010000266.1, on the reverse strand, counting down.
CGATGCTTTACAACGCTTCGTCTCCGTAACGATGAGAAGTATCACAAAGGCGCACGTTTCGAAGTATCGATGCAAGGATACTCCCGGGGCAAAGCTAAAGTGGTGGATGTAAAAACATTGAAGTTAAACCAGATCAATGAGTGGATCGCAAGGCTTGATACAGGTTACTCGGCACGGGAGACAAAGGATATTCTCAAAAAAATGTACAAAAACAAACCGTATATCAATTGGGATACTCAGGAGCTTTCTTATGTATTGTTAGCTTGGGAAAATCAAGAAAAGATGCAGTCGCTGTTTGAAGAGGAGGAATAAGATATGGCAGCAATAATAATTCTAAGTATAGCATGTGTATTTTTCGCACTACTGAGTCTGGTTTTGGTATTGTATGTATATCTGACGGATAAGATGTTAATCTCGAAAGATTTGATAATAATGGGTCTGATGCGACAGATCGAACTGGAAAAAGAACTAAAAATGTTGGAATAAAAAAAGCCTCTCACATCCCGGAAGATAGCAAAAGGCGTAGGTGGCACTACAAATATACTTAAAATTCGGGATGTATGGCTTACAATAGGAGGAATTTGTTGAATAAGATACTGGAAATACAGGCAATAGCAGAGCGAGAGTACTCTCGGGGCGTACCTTATACCTATATCTATCGGACGCTGATCGAAAAGCAGTACCACATCAGTTACTCATGTTTTAACAATTACCTGAGTTGTAATGCCAAGAAAGAGCTTGAATTATTGGATAGAAAAGAAGCCGAAGCAAAACGGCAATTAACATTAACATTTGATTAAATGAGAAAATTAGTAATAAGATTTTTGCTCAAATGCTTAGGGTGGCTCGGATGGTCTCCGATGGAGATACCAGTAAGAATGCCAATGTTAGAAATTAACAGAACAGATTTAGACGGTATAAAATTGCAGGCTAAATATATGTTTCACAGATGGCAGCGAACAGAGTCGGCATTTCAAATTAAAGAAGAGTTATGTTATGAAATATCAAAAAAGGCATTCGATATTATTTCTCAAAAAGCAGATTTCATAATACTCGAATGTTCTCCTGAAAGCCCTCACCCAGTAGCAATAGCACAGTTTGAATTTTATATAAAACGATAATAAATTAGAAGTTATGACATTATTAAGAAGATTAGGCAATAAGTCAAAGATTGCCAAAGATGTACAGGCACATTTTCCACGCCACAAGCAATACATTGAGTTGTTTTTCGGGGCAGGCGGTATGTTTTTCAACAAACCCAAAGCCAAGTATAACATTGTCAATGATATGGACAGCGAGGTTTATAACCTGTTTTGCGTAGTAAAAGAAAGCAAGGACGACCTGATCGAGTGCATCAAACGCATGCCCATACACGCCGACCTGTGGGAGCATTGGAAAAAGAATACCGAGACTGACCCTGTTTTGCGGGCTGTCCGTTTCTTGTTCCTGAGTAATTTCGGTTACATGGGCAAACCCGAGACCCTGCGTATTGGAGCCAATAATACCGCGCAGATATTGTTGGACTCAATAGATGATACTTTCGATTATTTGTTTCAGGTATATTTTACAAACGTAGATTTTCGCGAGTTCTTTCGTCTGGTATCATTTAAGGACGACAACGAAAAGGAAGATACCCTTGTTTACTCGGACTCCCCGTATGTGGATACCGATAACAACTACGGCGAACTAACCGGCATAAAATGGACGGAGGAGGACTGCTTCGACTTATATAATGTATTGGAAGGCTGCGGCTGTAAGTTTGCCATGAGCGAGTTTGACCACCCGTTTGTTATTTCGGAAGCCAAGCGGCGAGGTTTGAATGTGATTACCATCGGCGAGCGAGTCAATATGAAAAACCGACGAACCGAGATACTCGTTACCAACTATAAAAACCATCCTACATTATTTTAAATGAAAAAGATTGTCAAAACAATAGATTCGTGTTGGAAATGCCCTCATTCTTCGATGAGTGCATTTTCGCATCGAATGCTTTGTATGGCTTTTGAAAAGAGACGGATAATTCCGTTAGCTACCCGCCAAAATAAAGAAGCACCATTTCCTGAATGGTGTCCTTTAGAAACTTATAAAGAATAGCCCTTCGGGGCTTTTTTTAATCCTCTGCTGTACTATCCTCAAACTCACACTCGAATACTATCTGGTACACAAACAAGTCGCTGTGCGTCACCTCGCTTTGCGAACGGCGTCGCAGGCAATCAAAATGGTCAGTCCCATAGCCTTGCAGCGTAGCATACACTTTTGCAATAATTTCGTATGGAGCCAGTCCCTGCTCCCGGACATCTTCCGGGGCGTTGGCAGCCGTGCGTCCGTAGCTGAGAGGATCAAAAGCCAATGTTATGGTGACCGCCGATTTGCAGTCCTGTACCTGATCCGTTATATCTTTGGTTCCCGTCACACCTACACGAATCAGCGCGCAAGGAAAGGCTACTGCGTAGCGTCCCGTAGCATCTTTCTTTTTCAGTTGCCCGTTGTCCCAATCGAACCACCGCAATGTCTTATCCTGCAAAAGTGGATTTAACCGATCTAAAATGTCGTTGTAAATTACTTTCATTCGTAGATTGTTTATTTAATTTGTACTCATGGATTTCGCATAAATGCTCAATTCATTTCTTCAATATTTTAATGAATTCGCGTTTGATCTTATCTTCAATATTATTTTTCAGGAGTACCGATTTGCCCATAAACGGTCTGGGAGTCATCTGAAAAGATTTGCCACCATATACCTTCGCCAATAAACCGAATTGATGCACTCGTCCGTATGCCGTAGGGCTCGTTACCTTCACGCCGCTGTCCGTATGTACATAAAATATAGAGTTGCGAAGCTCCCGCGTCTCCCCGGTTAATATCTTGGCGGTTGTCCGAGCCTGCGAGAATTTGCCTGTTTGCCCCGAATGCCCGTACCACTCACTTTTGTCGTCCCGGCGTTTGACATCCTGCCACGGCTCAGTTGTTTTATCAGTAAAACCCTCGTTGTCGAATGAACCCTGAAAATGGTTTACAGCCTCCACGCCAAGGATGTCTTTTATATCATCCCCCTCGACAAAAGCCTTTATCTCCTGCATTTTAGCCTTAAAGAGGCGGTTATATTCGTTTATATCCATAAAATAACCTTTAATGCTTGTTTAATAATGGTTTAAACCTTATTTTTGTATCGGTGAGTGAGTATGTATCCAACCATGCCACACACCCCCAACAAAGGAAAGTGCCTCGGTATTTTCCTTTGTTTATTTTTTTGCAAATCGTTTCATCAGTTTTACTACATCCAAATACATCGGCTTCCTGCCGTTTCTGATCAGAATAACCGTCTTTACATTATCTACCCGTCCCGGCTGTAATGCAGCTTTGAAGCCGTCAAACAAATCCCGTGAAGGATAATCTTTCTCTAAACGGATAACCACCTCCTGCACCCCCTGCCTGTCTGCCGAGCGTATGGATGCCTGTATCGCATTTTTGCCGATATCCGTTACCGGGTGCTTGGCATCGGAGTATATACTTTTGATATAGTTGAAAGCGTCCGGACTCTTTACATTATCCACATTCACAGGTTTTAATAGAGTGTACCTACCGCCGTTGTCGGCTAATATCTTATAGGTAGCTTTGTTTTTCTCAAACTCCTGCTTTTGCTGTGGCACCACTTCGAGCATCCCGCCGTTTTTGCCCTTATATACCTCGGTTACTTCCTTGCGATGCTCGGCAACCTGTTTATTGTACTCCTTTAAGAGTTTTTTGCCTTCTTTCTCTACCTTGTCCCGTATGTCTTCAGGCGTGTGCTTATAATATGGAGTCTCTTTGGTATTGACAAACTCGGCTGTTTGTGCCGGATTGTTGTCAAATATCGGATTGAGACCCGAAGGTTTGACCGGAGCCGCAGTTGCTTCCTTATCCGTCGGACGCACCGAGCAGTCGCAGTTCCAATCGCTTGGCGGCATCAGCCATGCCCATGCTTTATGATGGATAGGCAGGATGGTTCCTACATATTCGAGGTGCTGCTCCCGGGGATGCGATGAGTTTGTTTCGATGTATTCGAGGTTCGGATACAGGTGCGCTGTTTTTTCGTATTTTTTCAGGTTGGCAGCCATCCGAGCCGCACGCACAGCAGTATTGTATTCGGTTTGCAAATACTGCTCGTTAAACTTCTCGCCTATTTTCAGGCACTCCTTGCGAAATGCCCGGAACGAGCGCAACTTGCCATCGTCGTCATATAACGCCTTGACAAATAGATCGGTCTGCTGATGGTTTTTGAAAGCCGAGAATACGGCGGCATTTTCTTTGAATTGCCGGATAAACTCCTTGTCGGTAACATTATCCTCCAGTTCGGAGTCGATGCCGTGTTGCAGGGCATTGTTGGTAATATCAAAGAGGTTTTTATTGACAAGTTCCTTGCTGCCTTTGTTGCCATATACCTCCTCGATGGCTTCCTTCAGGAGTTTGTCTATATCTATTGTATAGCCGTCATCGAGTGTGATCCTGCCTGTTATACGCCTCTTCCAACTCCTGCTCCAGTTCTGAAATGCCCCGCTCCACATCGTCGGGGCGTCGAGAAAAACCTTGTCTGCCAGTTTTAATAAGAAATTGCGGTCGTCATGAAGTTTGGTGTCCTTCACTTTTTCCTCTTCCTTTTTCTTATCCTTCGCCGGGGCTTTCTCTTTTTTGTCGACATCGATCTCCTCCACCGACACCGATTTTTTGCGCGCCAAAGGCTCCCCGTCTTTCGGAGACGGGATACCGAACTTATCATACAGCCACCATGCAGGAATATCCAATATATCGCTCAGGGATATAATTTCGGTAACGGTCAGCGGCTCCACGGCGGCAGGGAATACGAACCTGCCACCCTGTACATGATATCCCCGCGCTTCGAGCATCGGTTTAAAATAGGTATTGAGGACTTTTTCGACAAAACGCATGTCGGCTTTATTGATAGCTTCCTCCACCTCTTTATGTACATCGCCAAGCGAGCGCGCACCTTTTGTTCCGGCAATCATAGTCAGCGTATTACCGACTACGGCGATAAGCATCTCCTCGTTACATGCCTGCCTGAAATCGTTGAACGAATCGCCGGAGGAGTTACTTCCTTTGTCGACCGTTTCTACATCCGTCTCCTTTGGAATTACGCACCACGGAGCGGAGCCTGCGTTTTGCAGAGCCTGCTCGAGTAGTATCCGGCTTTGCGGGTCGTAACTTGAATATTTACCGACCCGTTGCGGCATTCCGAATAGCTCCAACCATTGAGCGTAATCCCCGAATCCTCCCCGCTTCCAAATCGCATACGGAGCCGTCCGCAGGAACAGACCGAAGTCACGCGTGTCGCCCAATACGATCAGGTTCGGATCGGTCAGGTAGTCGATACCTTTTTCGTCGGAGTCGTTGATCAGGATGCAATGATTTGTCAGGTTGATATGTTTGGGCGGGATGATGCTTGCGTTAAACCCATCGGAAAAATCACACTCTACGCCGAAGCGTCCATACCCTTTGTAATTCATTATCCCGGTTAATAGCGTCTCCCACGAAAGCGTCTCCATGAGCGCATCCACATCGTCGCTCGACTCGTTGTCCTCCAACTGGAACACAAGCTCTGCATTAGTGATAGCATCTATCCGTTTGTTCCACGACCTGAATAAAGTGGTATCTATCAAAAGGTCTTCGTACAAATCAAACAAGGCTTTCACCCGCCCGCCGTCGGCTGACCGCAAAGCGTTGCGCCACGCACTTACATCCGATGTCGAACGTTGCGGTTGCTTGATAATAAGCTGTGTTATAATGGTATCCCCACCACCGGGCTTTTTTACTAAAGTTTTCTTTGCCATGATTAAAAGTGTTGTCCCCGAGGGGGATTACTACCGAATTTTATAATACCCGTTCCGTTCTCGTCCTCTTTGACGGGCAGGTCGGGGTCGATATCTCCTTTTTGTACGCCACGAAGCCATGCGATGGCTCTGTCGTAGCGGTCTTGTCGCAGTTTCAACTCATGCCCGGCATTGCACAATACAAGAAAGTGCCATGTGGCTATATCCTTGACCCATATCAATAGCAGGGGATTGCGCTCGTCGCTGATACTGCCGAACACCTTGTCGAGGTCGTATGCCTTCAGGTATCCTTTGGCTTCCACGATTGCACCTTGTATCGCCGCCGTGAGTATGGTCTCGTCGTCACGCTGTATGACGCTGATATTCTCGGCGTAGAGATGGGTCTTCATTTCGTCGTTACTTAAAAACATAGCGTTCCGGGTTTAGAGTATCATAAAAACATATCTTATCGAAGTCCGCGCCGCATTTGAGGTTGTCTCTAAACAGCCCGATGCGTTTGCGTTCCTTAATATCCTCGCGAGTCCATACATAGAACTTGTACCCGAAAAAGAATACCCTGTACCGCTTGCCAGTTTGCTTATGGAGCTTGTCGGCTTTCTTTTTGGCTTTGTACAGGAGGTATGGTCGACCTTTGAAGCGGATATACCATTTCACACAGGCGTTTTTGATTTTGCATTTTAAATCGTTGAAATTCATACGTTAATATTTTTTTGGGTTAGTATTTCGAGTCCCGAATGTGATGGCATTCGGAGCCAATGCGCTCATTTTCTGGTTGGCAACAAAGAATCCACCCTCTACGCAGTCCACTCCGTCGGCGGGAGCCGTCAGTCGTGGATTGACCATTAGGAACTGCTCCTCGAGGCGTTGCATGTGCGGGTTGCCTTTCTCGGCTTCATTCAGTATCAGGTTGCCCTGCCTGTTCAGAGGCTCAAGGTTCCCTTCGATACGGGCAAACTTGTCTGGCTTTTTACGCTCGTCGGGCGATATGTTGATAATTTTATTGTGGTTTTGCCGGGCTTGTGAGAATAATGGAATGAAGACCTGCTCGTAGAATGGGTCTTGCAGTTTATTATTTTCTATGTAGTTATAGACCTGATTGCGCTCGTCTACATATTTATCTACATAATAATACCACTCCACAAACTCGGCATTAGTAACGCGGTCGAGGTATCCGGTTATGATATAGAGCTTGCCTTCCAAAATACCCAACAGAAAGGAGGCTTTGTAAGAATTTGCCTTCGTTTTGGTATTATTACTCGGTGCGGGGTCAGAATAGCACACAAGGAAAGGAAACGCCCTCAGTGGCGGCACTTTGCCCCAAGTAACCTCCTTAAATGTCTCGCCTTCCGATACCGGGTTATTGTAACACTCTTTTTGAACCGAAGATGCCGATACCTGAGCCTGCACAATATCGATACGCTCCTCGGTATTCTTTTCTTTCCACGAGGAGGTTCCGTACAGGAAGTCGTTTTGTGGGTCGGGTTTGTTGATATTGACCATCCGAAGGTTGATAATATCCCAATTGCCCAGAGGCTTCTCCCGTTTGGCAAGCTCGCGGGCTTTTGCCCCGGCGCGGGTGATGCAGCAGTCCTTGGCGATAATATTACCACACCATATCGTGCGCAACGGCTCCGACATGGATCGCGTAAAATACAGGGCTTGTTCGAACCACTCCCATTTCTTTTTGATAATATCCTCGTTGCGGCAATCCTCGTCCGTGTCGAAGTCGTCTATCAGCAGGCAGTCCGGGCGGATATCGTCATTTTTGGAACCACGGGGAGCATTACCGGCTCCCACGCCTATAAAGGACACGCCCTTTTTGGTAACAAACTCAGTCGAAGTCCACAAGCTACCCTTTTGTTCGCCGTAGAATTGCTTGATGCGTTGGTTATTCTCCAAGTGGGCGCGGTATGGGCGGAGCAGGCGTTCGGCACTATCCTGCGTGGCAGATGCCAGTATGATATTGCGTAGTTTGCCCGTCAGGACAAGGTATAGGACAATAAAGCAGACAGTACTGGATTTGGCAAGCTCCCGCGACCATGAAAGTACTTCGTACCAGTCGTTGTTGGCGATGATACGCTTGATGGCTTTGATATGGAACTTTGCGAATTTGTATTTCGCAGCCTTCGGGAACATATAGTATATCCACTCCACGGGGTTGGCTTCCAACTCCTTGCGCTTTTTCTGTATCTCGGCGTAGGTTAAGTCCTCGACGACCGTTTCTGTAAGGATATCCCGGACGAGTTTATCCCATGCTTCGAGTGCTTTCTTTTCTTTGTTTGTCAACACTTTACTCATGGTTATACCCTTTCTTTAATAAATTCGTCAAAAAGCAGGGCGTATTCTTTGAGCTTGTCGGGATAGTTTGCCCGCAGGAATGTCAGGAACAGCTTGTTAAACTTCAAAATTTCGGTTATATCCGCCTCGCCACGGAACATCAGTATTGCCTTCGTCAGTTTGATTTGCACGTCGGCTTCTTTCGAGTTCGGATAACGAAAGCCCTCTTCCCGGTTACTGATATTGATGTTTAGCTCGTTGAGTTGGTTGGCGAAGTTTTTAAGTTGGTTGTCGCTTGTGGTTGCCAGAGCCTCTTTCAAATCTTTCCAACAGCCGTCCCTCGCCCAATTACCTACCGATACGGGAGTGTATCCGACTACCTCGGCAATCTCGACCCACGTTTTGTCCTCGTTGATATACATCGAGTATGCGAGTTTCTTGGCTTGTTCCGGATTTAGTTTTTTTGCCATGCTTTTTTATTGCGAAACTACCGACTATAAGCCCCCCGAAGAAAAATCGCTATAAGGGTTGTAACGATCATTACAACGCTTGTAATGTTCTTTGGCACAGCCGTTTTTGAGCTATTTCTTTGTTCAAAAAATCAAGAATGTTTCGAGCAGCGAGAGCAGAATGGAATCTAAATTCAAATTATGCCGAGTCGCGAGAAACATCTAATAAAGATTAAAATGGCAAAAAACGATTCTAAGAAACCGATCCCCTTCATATTGTTGGATGGCACCATCACAACTTATGGCTTCAGGGTTTTACCTGATGGCATAGACCTCTCCCAGTTTGAGCGTAATCCCATCATGTTTTATCATCACAAAGATTACATGCTGCCCATCGGAACATGGACTAACATTCGCAAAGAGAACGGAATGTTACTGGCGGATGCGGTTCTCGATTATGCAGATGACGACAAAGAGGTGCAACGTATTATCGGCAAAATAGAACGAGAAATCATAAAAATGGCATCGGTTGGCTTGCGAAAAGCAGAATGGTCTAACGATGCAGCTTACAAACTGGATGGGCAGGAATTACCTACCGCCATCAAATCGGTTATGCGTGAGGCATCTATTGTTCCCATCGGAGGTAATAACAATGCCCTGCGGCTCTACGATAACGATGATGCCGAAATAGATCTGTCCGACGAAATTAAACTCTCTGATTTTATTAAACCATATAAACTAAAAATCAAAATGAACGAGGAATTATTAAAAGAATTGAACCTGTCCGACAAAGCTGACGATAAGGCTGTTGTGGCTGCTATTGTAGCACTTAAAGATGGACTAAAAACGGCACAGGATGACCGCGATGCTTTACAGAAAAAAATCGACGCATTGGAACTCGCCGACAGAGAAGGCAAAAAGAATCAGTTTGCCGCCGAAGTGGAAAAAGCCATAAAAGACGGGCGTATCAACGCGGCAGGCAAAGACCACCTGATCAAACTCTACGATTCCAATCCGGAAGATGCAGAGAAGTTCCTGACCAGTATCCCTGCCCGCGAATCAGTTGCAGGAAAAATCAACCAAGCCGAACAAGGTAGCAAAACCGAGCTTGCCGACCTGTTGGCAAAACCGTGGGACGACCTTGACAAATCAGGCAAGCTGATCACTCTGAAGGATAAGTATCCGGATGCCTACAAGGACAAGTACAAAGAGAAGTTTGGAGTAGAGCCTACAGTTTAAACAGGCTTTAAACCGTATTTAAAAGACAATTAACAAATCATTAATAACCAAATTTTTTAGAAAAATGAGACTAAAACATGTTATGGCACTCTTATGTGCATTAGTATTTAACATTGCAGGAGCCTCGGCAATCACTCTGGCAACGGGTCTGCCCTTCGCAGGCGTGTTTGGGGGAGGAGCTTTGGTGAGCCTCTTCGGAGGAGCGGCATCCGGGCAAATGAACATGGCTATTCAGAAGGAAATCTGGATGAATACCATTGTGGAGGGCTTGTTTGCCGACAACTCGTTCCTGAGTAAAGCAATCAATGCCGACGAGTTCGTGAATATGGGCAAGGTGGTACACATCCCCAACGCGGGCAGCGCGTCCAACGTAGAGAAAAACAGGACGGTCTTCCCGGCTCAAGTGAAAGTACGCACCGATGTAGACCTGACCTTTAACTTGGACGAGTTTACTACCGACCCGATCCGCATCCCTCACGCCGACACCGTAGAGCTTTCGTATAACAAGCGAGAGTCGGTTATCCGCCAAGACAGGGCAAACCTGATAGAGAAAGTATCCGAGTCGTTTCTGTTCCAATGGTCGCCGACTGCGGGAGGCAATATCATTAAAACCACGGGCGATGCTGTAGTAGCGCATACCGATGCCGCTACCGGGAACCGCAAGGCATTCTCTAAGAAAGATGTAAACGCCGCAATGTTACGCTTCAACAAGGATAATATTCCTCAAGAAGGACGCTACCTGTTACTCGACGCCGATATGTACAGCCAGTTATTGGATTCTATGACAGAAAAGGATGCACAAGCATTTCACGCTTTGGCAGACCTGAAAAACGGTGTAGTCGGTAAGCTCTATACATTTAATGTAATGATGCGCTCCAAGTCACTACGCTATACAGGAGGAGGGGCTCCAAAAGACTGGGTAACGGCGGGTGCTGCCACCGACAATGCTGCGGCATTGGCATGGCATGAAAACTCGGTTTGTCGTGCATTAGGCGAGGTGGTTGCCTTTGAGAACGAGAAAGACCCTACTTATTACGGGGATATCTATTCCTTCTTGGTACGCGCAGGCGGTCGCCCGATGCGCAGTGATGTGAAAGGTTTACTGGCAATCGTACAAGACACAGCGGCATAATGGCACGAGGACTCAGAAATAACAATCCCCTGAATATAAGGCATAACTCCGACACTTTTGTCGGAGAGGTGCCGGGGAATGATAAGGCTTTCAAGAGCTTTAAGGATATGGCTCACGGATACCGTGCTGCATTCGTAACGCTCCACACCTACCTTGTCAAATATCGCAGGGATACGATTGAAAAGATTATCAAGGCGTGGGCTCCACCCGAAGATAACAACGACACCGAAGCCTATATCGTAGCCGTGGAAAAACAATCGGGTGTGGCGCGCGATAAGGTATTGACCGACAAAAGTGGTGACGACTATATCAAAATAGTGGCAGCCATGTCGAAAGTAGAGAACGGTAAACCCGCCGTCATGAGCGAAGTGGAGAGTGGGTTTAAACTTCAATGGAAGATAACAAAGTAAAGTGATGGAAAATTTTATAGAGGTCGTACAGAGCGTTATCCTGCCGGTAGTAACCGTAGCATTGGGTTACTTCGGATGGCGGGCAAACGCCGACAAAAACAAGCTGAAAGCCGAACTAAAAGGTCTGGAGGTTGCCAATATCTCCAAAGAGATAGAGAACCAAAGCGACTGGCTCGACCTCTATAAGAAACTCCATAACGATCAAGCCGAGCGCATTACACAGGCGATGGACGAGATCGAACAGTTGAAGAAAACCATAAACAAATTTGAACATGCCTTTAAGAAAGCTCACAATTGCATTCATTATGATGTTTGCCCTATTCGCAGCGAGTTGTCGAAGCACGAAAACCGCAATCGAAAAGGAAACGGTGCAAACCAGGCAGGAACTGGACAGCGTAAGCGAAAAAGTAACATTAGAGACGCGACTGATGACCACGCCGACAACGACGGCAAAGCAGAACCTGAGCCTTGATCAGTTGCAGGACTTGCCCGTAGGAGGTAAATATCAGGCAAAAGACGGCAATGCCACAGGAACCATAGAAAAGAAACCGGACGGCAGTCTGGAGTTTACAGCCAACTGCGACTCTTTGACGCTGCTCGTAGAATCATTAACCAAAGAGGTGTACCGCTACAAAAACGAAAATGCGGAGCTTAAAACCAATACAAAAGAAGAGAAGATCGTCGAAATAAACAGGCTCAGCGGTTGGCAGTGGTTCCAAATATATGGCTTCAGGATATATTTTTCATTAACAGTCCTATTTGTAGGATACAGAATTGTCAAATCTAAATTTTTATAACAATGGCAGGAGAAAAAACAAGTGTAAAGTATGTGGTGGACGGTATTGACTTTGCCGATGCCGCTATTACAAAGTTTGAGGATATCGCCACGGCTACATGGAAGCCGCAACCATTGACTTTAAGGGACGACACGGTGGAGATCGTGGAAGGCGATCCCGAAGAGGATGAGATATACTCACACGAGAACGATGCCCCGGAAGATTACGAAATCACGGGAATGGGCATCACGGCTTCAGGCTCTTTCATAAAAGCAACCGTCGAGCAGTTGATCGCCCTGTTGGGAGGTACAAACACAAGCACGGCGTTTCAGAAGAGTGCCAAAAAGATCATGGTGGAGAAGTCGATCCGCTTCCGTTTCAAAAACGGCGGGTATGCCGTAATACCAAAGGCGCGCGGCTATGTATTGCTTAACCTGAATGTGGGGCGCGACGGACGAGCCAAGTTCCCGTTCGTATTCAAAGCATTGGCTCCCGACGGTTGGGATTGCGATATCGTATTGGATTTAGGAACGTAAATATTCTTAAAACATGGATAACCAAAGCAATGTAAGACTGGCAGCCGCAAGTATATTGCTTGACAGGGGCGTGCGGTTTACAATTACCGGCGCCCCTTGGTATTGGAGGATGCTACGCCTGAACAGGATACGCATCCGACCTTTACGGGCAGGCACTATTATGGAGATATCCCGGCTGATAGACGAAAACGAACTGGACGATATACGCGTGCAGAAAGATGCCAACACCAAGCTCGATGCTATTGCCCTGATCATAGCGGTAGCCATGTTGAACAGTAAACGCAGGATAAGGTTCTTTTCGGGCATCCTTGCAAGGCTCCTTCTTTGGCAAGTCCCGGTAGATGTTATCCGTCAGGTATATAGCCAGATAGCCAAAATCAACAAAGTATCGGATTTTATGAGTATTACCATATACTTCGACATACAGGCACAGATGATGATGAGTCCGAAGGAGATGGGGCAGATGAAGAAAGGGAGTTAAAAGGCTATACGGATGGTCTCCATAGCCCTTTCGGGATAATAGGACAGATAAAGGAAAAACGCGGATATACGCACGAATACATACTCTGGGGCGAGAGTTGGCTTATTTTTCTGATGGAAAATGCCGATGCACCGCGATATATAAAAGGTAAAAAGCCTGCTCCTGCCATTACTTCGGCAAAGGAGGCGGCAGGATTTACAAGCAGTAGAATTAAGGTAATAGGAACGTTTTGAGCAGCGAGAGCAGAAGTGAAACTTGTTTCAACTTATGCCGAGTCGCGAAAAACGACTAAAGAATTTGAAAATAATGGCAGCAGATTTAGAACCCATAGACATAGACATAAACATGCGGCAGAATGTCAGCGAGGAGGCAGGCAAGGCATCGCAGGCTAATGAGGAGATGACCAAGTCGGTAGAGCTTATGCAAAAAGAGATCGACCGGCTCAACAAAGTCGTTACCGATATGTCTACGGCTTTGGAGGCGCAGCGTAAAATTACCGAAGCCAGTGCTGACGAGTTCGAGGGAGCCACCCGGAAGATAGAAGAAATGCAGACGGCTCTTGATAAGGCATCCAAAGAATTAGATGTTTATCAGGAAATCAGTAACAAAATGAATCAGGCATCCCGGGAAGGTGCCGATATCTCTGATATACTAAATGAAGCCCGTGAGAATTTATCGGATACGGAGCAAACCCTGATAGATAATGCTCATGAGTTAATTAGTAATCAGGAGGATATTAATAATACACTTGAAAAAGCGGGAGACTCGACAGATGTTTATAGTGCATCAAATCAGATATTAAGCCATTCTATAAAGGCAATCTGCGAAAATTTGGGCATTGAAAATGCACAAATAAGGAATACTATCGGCAATGTTAGAGTTATCGCTGCCGTAAAAAAAGCATGGACTACCGCCGTACAAGTGTTAAATACACAACTTGGTTTATCAATAGGACTCAGCCGGGCTTTCGTCGCCACGGGTATTGGAGCCATCATCGCCGCCATTGGTTTGGTTATTGTTGCCTATCAGAACTGGAGCAAGAAACAGCAGGAGGCTAAAGAAAAGATGGAAGCCGATGCCCGGCAACTTGCCGAAAGAATGGAGCGATACAACAATACTATTGCTGAGTCTGCATCGAAACCAATAACTGCCTATAAAAAACTGCAAAAAGAGTGGGACGCTTTAGCCGACAATCTGAAAGCTAAAGAGAAATTTATATCTGATAATAAAAAGGAGTTTGAGAGTTTAGGTATTCAAATTAATAATGTCGCGGATGCTGAAAATGTACTTGTGGCAAATACGGATGCCGTAGTAAAATCTTTCATGATCAAAGCCCGTGCAGCGGCAGCGAGTGAGTTAGCTGCTGAATTGTACAAGAAGGCTATTGAAAAACAAATAGAGGCGGAGAAAAGGGCAAAAACCCCGACAAAGCAAGAGTTCGCTCATAGCAAGCATGTATATGAATATAAGGATATTGACGGGCATAAAAATGTGCCGGTTTGGATCGGAACCGAGGAGTCTATCGATGCGGCAAAAGAAATTAACAAAGAAGCCGATAAACTATTTAAGGAAGCGGATGATCTGACCAATGACCAGATCGACTACCTGAAACAGGCAAATGAGGAGCTAAAGAAAGCTGGGATAACTCCGATAGTAAGGGAGCCTAAAACCCCTAAAAAGCCTGCTGAGAAAAAGGACAAGCAAAAAGAGCAAGAGGAAAAAGCCAATAAAGACCTTGCGAAAAAGTCTGCCGAATATCAAAAGCAAATCGATGCCGCCCGTATAGCAGCCATGCAGGAGGGAGCCGAAAAACAGCGTGCCGCGCTGAAGGTAGAGTATGACCGCACAAAAGCGTTTATGGAGCAGGAACTCAAGGAGCTTGAGGAAATTGAAAAAATAACAGGCAATCCCGCTACCGAGCAACGCAACCAGTTGATGGAACTGGATATCGCGGCAACCACCGAATATGAAAACAAGCTCCGAGAGATTAACGAAACATCGAAAAAAGCTATCGATGCTATTTTTGCCGATGCCGGACAGCGTTTCCAAAGCGAACTGGACAATAACCTCCTGCACATAAACCAATACTACGACAACCTTATTGCCGAAGCCCGCAAAGCAGGGGCAACTATTGAGCAGATAAACGAACTGAATACCATGCGTGGCAAAGAGCAGGATCAGGAACGCCTTGACGCACAGATTAAAGCTCTCGATTTTGAAACGCAGATAGCCTTGCGCCGCGAAAATATGGCAGGCAAGTTCTACCTGTTGGAAGCCGACCGTCAATTGGCTCTGCTTAAAATACAGGAGAATGCGGCACGCAAAACCCTCGAAATATTAAAGAAGAAATACGAACAATCGCCAACTAAAGAGTTGGAAAATGATATAAAAGAGGCTACGGTAGCCCTCGAGGGGTTTGGCAAGGAAGAGAAAAACCTGAAACTCCAAAAACTCAGGCAGGCAGCCGATTACATAGCCGAGGCAGCCGGTATGCTAAATAGCCTGTTTAAGGAAGATGGTGCCTTCTCCAACGAAACGATGGAGCAGATTACAAGCACCGTCGGCAGTATCGCTCAGGGTTTTGCTTCGGGAGGTATTATCGGAGGGGCTATGGCAGCGGCAGGCGAAGCCATCAACCTTATTAATGCTGCATCGGCAGCTGAGAAACGGCATCAGGAGGCTCTCAAGGTATTGCAACAGGCAAAGATAGCCATGCAGCGAGAATACCTCCAGTTATTGCTTGAGGAACAGCTCCAATACAAAAACGGTACATCTATATTCGGCACAGATGCCATTGGTAAAGTGGTTAATGCCATTGATGTATATCGTAAGTCGATCAAAGCCTATAAGGAAGAGATGCAGGGAGGATTTACTCCCAACGAAGCCTACGAAAAAAGTCTGGAGCAAGGAGCGAGTAAAGGCGGGATATTCGGCTTTATGTTTCAAAAGCGTCTGGACGAGTATCGCAAGCAACTCGACCTGTATAGCAAAGGTGCCGCCGCATTATATAATGCAGAAATAGTAACCGGGCATAAAAAAACGGGGCTCTTCGGTTGGGGCAAAGGTAAAGATACCTACTCCAAAATACTGGATGTATATCCCGATGTAATTGATGCCGAAGGCAAACTGAACAAAGAACGGGTGCAATCGATACTCGATACCCGGAAAATGAACGACGAAACCCGCAACCTGCTACAGACCCTGCTCGACTTGGAAGAGCAAGCCGAAGCGGCGCAGGAGGAGATGCGCAATATGCTCGAGAGTACATTCGGGACATTGGGCGACTCTTTGGCAACGGCAATCGTCGATGCATTTGCCACGGGCGATGATGCCCTGATGTCTTTTAAGGATAATGTAACGGATGTCCTTAACGGATTTGCCAAGCAAATGGTTTATTCGCAGTTCCTGTCTAAAATGTTTACGGGTTTACAGGGCGATATAGAAGAGGCATATAATAAACTGGCTGACGGTGCAATTAGCGAGAAGGACTTATCAAAGGAAGTAACCGATCTGCTCGGCGGCTTCTTTAACAGTTTGGGCGGCACGGTAGACCAAGCCAATCAGTTCTTGGAGGAATTTTGGAAAAATGCAGAAGCGGCAGGGTTTACCAGACCCGGTGGCGAACGCGAAGGAACATCCGCCGGGCTTGAGCGCATATCGCAGGACTCAGCCAACGAACTGAACGGCAACTTCTACGCCATACGCCAACAGATAGGCGATATCCGAAACTTACAGAAGGAAGCCAACACCATGCGTAAATCGATGCAGGCACAGCTAACTCGGATTACTGAAAATACAGAGTATTGCCGCTTGTTGGAAAATGTAAAGAACAGCCTCGAGGATATGCAAACTCGCGGTATAAAAGTGAAGGTATGAAAGGTAGTTGTATAATTGATGGTATAGATATAGCCGACTTGGGAATGTTTATCCTGCGTGGCGGCGATTACGACTTCCTCTCGTTCCCGGAACGCAAGGAGCCGGAACAAAACGACTGGCACGAGTTGGACGGCGTGGATGCCGACCTTTCGTCAGTTTACTTCAAAGAAAAGAAAGTGACCGTCCGCTTCTATATCAAAGCTGAGACGGGCGATGAGTTCCTGTTCAATCTCAATCAGTTTCATACCCTGATCAGTGCGCCGGGATACAGGCAGCTATACAGCCGCGAGTTCGGCAAAACCTTTTTACTGAGGTATATATCCTGCCCTGCGTTCGCTCACACGGGAGGGATGTATAAGGCAGGAATAAAACGGGCGGAGATAAGCGTAGAATTTTCGATGGACAACCCATTGCAGATATTTACGGGCTCCACCAACCTGATCCCGCGAAACGGTCGCCCGGCAAGGACTTTTGTAACGATCAACAACCGCGACCTCGCCGATTTCGGTATTATCGTAAATGAATGCTACAATACAGTCCTCCGCCTGCCTGCCGTCAAATCTCCGCTCACACGCAGCATCAGTAATATAAACGGGCTGATAGCCTATACTTCGGCACAGACGGTATTCGAAGCCAAGCAAACGGTTATAGAATGTACCATGACAGCAAACAACCGCGACGACTTTTATTACAATTATGAGGCTTTGTTCAATAACCTGACCATCAAAGAAGCCATCCCACTATCCACCTTTGCCTACGACGATGTATCGTGCTACTACTTGTCAATGTCGGGCTTTCAGAAGTTCAGACCTTTCGGTTCCCGGGCATTGGTGCAATTTAGTCTGACGCTCATACACATGAGTCCGGGATTGATTGACTATGTATTGGGCATGGAGGACATTTTTGCGGTTACTACCGAAACAGACGATTATTTCATTGAGGTTTAAACAATATATAAACGGTATTTAAATATGGCAACAAACATAAAGAAAAAGAAAGTATCGGAACTGCCTGAAGCAACGGATACCACAGGCTTTTGGATATTCGGCTCTAAAACAGTCGGCGGGGCAGTCACTTCTGTTAAATTCGCCTTTGATAAGATAATATCTTTATTCGGTGTAACACAGGAAAAAGGACAATCGGTCACATTAGCTCCGAGCCAGAAGGCATGGACTGATGAGACCATTGTTAATGATAAACGATTTTATAATGTATCGCAATCCAATAATATATATAACTATGCAAGTAAACAAGCAGCAAGGAGTGATGTTAATGTTTCTTTGAGAGAAAAAGGGCAAATTATAACATATAAATTAGAGAGCGGAGATTGGATAACAGAAACTTTCAAAGGGGATTCATTATCCGAATGGAGTAATAATATAAAGTGGGATAGAAATATATTCGCGGCTGATTTAGATTATATAGAGAAACCTGCGGATCCCAGTACAGAAAACTGGTTCAATGCGAGCGAAATAACGCCCAATAAATCGCTTAGTAATACCAATGGGAGCGAAGTAACAAATGCTATTGCATCCATCACAAATTACATTCCCATATCAACAGGCGATGTTGTAAGGATTAATAGCGATCGGGTTATCTCTTTTTACGACAATAACAAAAAACTCGTATCATTTCTGAAAAATATGGATGAATCTCCAAGCCAAGACAAAAGAGCTATAACGATAACTGGCACATATAGTTATATACGATTTACCATACTCAACGAATGGGTTGGAACAACGTATTGTTATATAAATTATGACCCGGATAATGTGTCTGAGGTTGACAAGTTTAATAAAGATGGTATTACACCAAATAAATCATTGTCTGGCGGTTCTGGTTTAGAAGTTCCCCTTAATACAACTTCAATTTCAAATTATATACCAATTTCAAAGGGATCACATATAAGGTTTAATAGTGATAGGGTTGTTTCATTCTATGATAGTAATAAAACACTTATTTCTTTTCTGAAAGCATTGGACGATAATCCGAGTCAAGACATTCGTAATATTGACATAACTGAAGATTATGCTTTTGTGAGATTTACGATTATGAATGAATGGCTCAATACTTCATATTGTTATGTTAGTGAGAGTGAGTCAGCATCGGGAAATTCGGGAGTACCTTCAACCAAAATTTTACATAAAAGAAAGCCTATTGATGGTGTATTTACAACTGATAAGGAGGAAGTTGTAATTGATGCACATGAGGTTTTAATAAGAAGTAAGCGGCTACCTGATTATTTGGATAGCCTGACATACAACCCTAAGATATACGAGTATGACCTTAGAAAGAATATTGTAAATGCTGCTATACTTCCCGATAATAGTGTGGTTGCGGCAATTGGTAATAAAATTGTAAAATATGGGCTTGACGGCTTTGAAACCATTTTGTTAGAAATAAATAGTGTATCCGACTGGCGGTGCGTATGGCATCACTCTTCGGGGGCTGTATTTTTTAGTCCTATGAATAGTTATACAAATGGAACAGACGCTTCTAATTACGGTCTGTATAAATATGATGGGGCAAATGTTAACAAAGTATTACAATTGGCAAACAGGCAAAGTATATGGGGTATCGATGAAGATAATGAGGGCAATATCTATGCGGGTGTTTATTCACTAGGGGTTAATAATTCCGAATTGTATAAGTCAATAGATGGCAATACGTTTTCCAAAATATATGATTGGAATACAAAGCATATACACGCTTTAGCAGTTGATAAATCAAATGATGCCTTATATGTTTCTGTCGGAGATAATTATTCAGCATCTCAAAACTTCAAATCAATAGATGGTGGCATTAGTTTTACACCAGTTATTGATAGTATGAGGCGACAAATGACGGCTATATTGCCATCTGGGAATCTACGTTTTTTTGGTACTGACCATTCGCCTCTTGGAGTAATTTATAAAACATCAGACGACAATACGCTTGAGGTTTCCCTTAATGTAGGTTATTATTCCAATGTGTTCTTTTTGCGTAAGTCAGATCTCACGGGATGGATATATGCAGGGTTTAAGACAGACCCTAGTGCAACCTCAAATCTGTATTGTTCTGTTTGGGTATCAAAAGACGAGGGTAGTACATGGGAAATAGTAAAAGAAATTAATGTTGTATCTGCTGGCGAGGGTTTTTGGTTTGCTTCAAATTTCAAAGATGGAAATATGATTGTTGGCTATAAGCTAAATAATGAATTTAAAGGTCTTGGAATTAGTGAGCTTATACAACCTATTTATGATTCTGATGGGATAACAGGAACTATTATTAAACCAATTATCAATAATTAAATTATGCAACTATTTACCCCCGACAACCAGTTACTGCTCGATACGCCGGTCGATGATTCGAGCCTCCGATTCAAAGAGATAATGGGCGACAATAACCTCACGCTCAAGTTTTCACTACCTGAATATCTGAAAGCCGCAGGCGATGAGTTAGGCATCCCGCTTGGCTCTTGGTGCGAGTTCAAAGCCGAAAGGTATATGCTGTTCTCGCCAGAGAATTTCGTCAAGCAGCACTCCGAGCATTACGACTATACCCTTATCCTCGAGGCATGGATAGCGTATATGAAGTTTGTTAAATTCAAATTCTTTACCGTTGAGCGTAATCCGGGACAGCCCGATAAGATGGTCGGCGCGCCCAAGCTCAAGTTCTCGCTGACGGCAACGCCCGAAGATTTTGTCTGGTTGATGGTCGACTGTATGAATTTTAGTGGCGTTACAGGTTGGACGGTCGGCGAATGTATCGAAAGCGATCCTGTGACTATCGATTTTAACCACGACTACTGTTACGGCGTGCTGCAAAAGATCGCCGATGCTTTCAATACCGAATGGGAGGTCGATAATAAAACCATACATATCCGAAAGGTAGAGCGCAAGGATGGGAACGGCAACCGCATCTCCTTTCCTTTGTCGTATGGATACAGCAACGGGATACTGCCGGGCATTACGCGCAAACAGTTTGACGATTCCAAAGTGGTCAACCGGGTATGGGTACAGGGTGGCGACCGCAATATCAACTACGGTACATACGGCAACGATACGCTGTTGATGCCCAAAAACTCAACCTATGAATACGAAGGCAAACAATATCGCACCGACGAAACAGGATGCTTCGTGGAGCCTGTTGGTCGCACGAGTTCGCTTTCGGAGGATAGCCTCGACATCTCGAAGGTATATCCCAAGCGGGTCGGCACCATTACTCAGGTATTCGAAGTGGACGATGCGCAGGGCTTCTACGATTTTACGGATACTTCTATTCCGGACACCCTCGATTTTTCAAAAATGTTTATCCCGGGCGAGACAATGACTGTGGTCTTCCAAACGGGGCAGCTTGCAGGCATGGAGTTTGAGGTTAAATACATACACAGCGAGCGCAAATTCAAACTTGTGCCGAATACGGATAATGGCTTGACCTATCCGAAAGGCTCCATTATACCCGAAGCGGGCGACAAGTATGGCGTATTTCACATGAGCCTGCCTCCTGAATATATCGACAGCGCGGAGATCGAAGCCCGCGACGAGGCGGTTAAGTTCCTGTATGAGAACAGCCAACCGAAATATACCTATCAGTGGCAACTGGATGGCATCTTCGCCAAAGAGCAATGGGGAACCATCGGAGGCTTCCTCACGCCCGGCTATTTTGTTGAATTTTCCGATCCTCAGTTTCTGCCTGAGCCGGTAGATATTCGCATCACTTCGGTTAAGGAGTATGTAAACAAGCCCAAGTCGCCCACCATCGAAATTTCAAACAATGTAACGGGCAAGGCTCTCGGTGCAGTACTTAACGAAATACCGACGCAGGAGCAGGGAACCGACCGCAAGGATAGTGTGATAAAGGAATACGCCAAGCGTAGATGGAAAGATACGCAGGAGCTTATCGACGGCATCATCGGTATGTCCGACGAGTTTCAGGAGAACCTGCTGAGTGCATTGGTATTCGAGGGGATGGTCTTCCGGGCGGGGGCAGCAACCCTGCAATATCGATTCTTGGCTGATGATTGGGATACTTCCATTGAGCCGGGCTTGATTTTCAACAAAACGGAAAAACGCTTCTATTGCCCTGCCTCCCGTATTAAGCACGAAACGTTGGAGATAGGCGGACAAAAGCCGTACTGGGTTATTCCTGAATACAGGACGGATGCTCTGGATGCGGCTACACCTTACTATCTCTACCTGAAATGCTCCAAAGAGTTGGCAGTAGTCGACGGACGGCTAACAGGCGATGCCATCTTCTTTATTTCTGATCAGCGGATCAAAATAGAGGACGAAGAGGGCTTCTATACTTTGTGGGTGGCTTTCATTAATTCCGAAAATGAAGAAGGCGACCGTTCGTTTACGACCATGTATGGGCTTGCCGAGTTGCTTCCGGGACAGCTTACTGTGGATACTTTGCGAAGTTCGGATGGTAAAAGTTTCTGGAAGGCGTTGAAAAATCAGTTTAAAATAGGTGGGTTGGATTACAATGTAACGGAAAAAGACACACTTACTATTTTGAATGCCTTTTTTAAGATGGTTAATTCATTGGGCGAGACCATTGTTGATATTGATGGGAATACGGGAGCGGCATCGTTTGGGAAAGGCAATATATTATTTAGTGAGGATGGAGCCGCCTCTTTTGCCAACGAAACACATAAATTTAATGCAGATAAATCCATGAGTTTAGCAGGAGGTGATATTCTCTATGATTTAATAAATGGATTATTGCTTACTGGCAAATTTGAAAGTAATAAAGATGGTAATAAAATTGTAATTGATCCAGAGGACAGAAGTATTAAAATGTTTGATAAAGATAATAATGAAGTTTTTAACATTTCATTTTCAGTAGATGAAGAATATGGTTTTACACATCCTAAAGTAATAATAAAAGGAGGCTCTTCATTCTATAAACAAACTGTTGAAATAACGACGAGTGAAGTATTAGTATATACAGGCGAAACCTCAAGCTCTGATAAAACAACGAGTTTAGGGCATGGTAGTATGTATGTTTGGGAAAAAGAAAAAGGGTTTATCGGAATATCAGCTTATGGTTCCGACGGAAAGCCAACTATAAGAATGATTGATTATCAAACTGGAGCAACGCGAAATATACAACCTTAATGTCTTTGAGGGTATTGTGTCTTATCTGTTTTGCTTACTTCAGTATATTCTGTTTTATCAATAATCAATGAGTTCTTATTGTGTTTTTTTATTGGAAATTGCTTATTGAGTTTATATGTAATAGTTTTTGTTGCCATTTGGTCATAGTAGTCAAAAAAAATAGAGACATTACTGATATCACTTGGAATAATAATTTCTTTAGTTGGTTTTGATATTTTAAGAGAGCCTACTTCATGCAACAAGCTGCATGAGTTATTTTCATAGTATCCAATGACCACATTATCCATTGAAGGCATTATCCATTGTTCAACAAATATAGTTGTATCAACATCGCTTTCTTTTACATCATCATCACTTGAACAGGCTGTAAATAAACAAACAGCGAATAAAATATAAAGTATCTTTTTCATTACAATATGCTTAAAACTAAAAACCTTGTAAATATATGAAAATTATTTATAACAAATACCTACCACCCAAAGGATATGCCGCAATAAACATCTGTGGCGTTATCTTTGCCCGCAGCCAATACAGACCTATAAGTGAGCGTACAAAATGCCACGAAACAATACATACGCGGCAAATAGCCGAGTTATTGGTGGTAATATTCTATTTATGGTACGGGATTGAGTGGATTGTTCGGTTGATACAATACCGGAATAAGAAGGAAGCCTACCGCAATATATCTTTCGAGCGTGAAGCCTATGCCAACGATCAGGACGATACATACCTCAAGGAGCGTAAATTATATGCGTTTGTGCGGTATTTAAAGAAAGTTTAATCGTCGTTTAAAGATTGCTTTTGAGGAAAAAGCACCTCGTCCATCCATTTAGAATAAAACTTTATAGCTTCAGGACTTATGGGACGGTTGTCATCTAAATCATCGACGATGATCACACTTGGGTACAGAGCATTATCCTTTGATGTAGGACGGATTTTCTTTGTTGGTTTAGTCATAAACAACCTCGCAATTAATGCTTTATCTTACTATAAAGATACAAAAAACTAATGGGATAGGCAAGTAATAAAACCGCTATTTTTCATGTATTTAGCACTTTTTTGTTCGGATGGGTAGAAAAGATTAAATTTGTACTTTTGTGGCACATTTCGTTTTGAAAAGCGGTACAAATCGTTTTTTCGAATATATCTAGTCCTAAAATATATTGACAAAAAAAGTAATGTCATGGAAGAAAAGATTCATTTTATGTTGACAACGAAATGGCGCACATATTTTCATCTCAGATACTTGTTTCTATTTATTCGGCTACGTCAAAAGACATCTCTCAATTTCAACACAATCTGCGTATCATTATTTTTCTTATATTTACTCAGAATTTTAAAAATCAAATTATGTCAAAGAAAATATTTTTAGCAGGTGCTACCGGAGCAATAGGTCAGGTTCTTTCTCGTCTGCTTGTTGCTGATGGATGGGATGTATATGGAACAACACGTTCAGAGAATAAAGTTGCCCTGCTTCAGGAAATGGGAGTGAAGCCTGTTGTAGTAGATGTATACAACGCAGAACAATTGAAGAAAAGCATGG
>JBKEAL010000238.1:0-2095 GCA_047972195.1 Parachlamydiaceae bacterium | reverse complement strand
CAGAAGGCCGATCGGGTAGGTCAGCTCCCTTACAGGAGCTTTCCCCCCTAAGAACCGTACGTGAGCGTTTCCACTCATACGGCTCAAGCAATTCTAAGTTTCTATTTGTATATTGAAACCGACTCATAACTTCTAATTTTGTTGTTTTCTAAATTGTTTGTAACATTTATCGTGCACCAAAGACCTTTGTATCTTGCCATTTACAACCTTTTCGGTTACATTCCACGGCAAAACACGGTCAATCGGAATACCGCATAACGGGCATTTCCTGTCTTGCTTTTTCCATAGGTAAAGCAAGGAATTCCTCCCTTTCAGCGTAACAAGCATTTTCTGTGTTTCCCTTTGGTCGAAGTATTTATCACACTCCGGGTCAAAAGGATTTGCACCACCTTTGATTTGTGTGTATTGCGCAAAACAGATGTTGGATAGAAGTTTTAGCTTCAAACTATCCTGTTTGCCATTTGACTTCTTAAAGTATGATGCAAAATGCCAACCTTTTCCTTTAGACACATGCCAATATTTGTCGGCTACCCAGCGTTTACCCTTTTTCGAGTGCCTACGTTTAGCCCATTGCCATAGTGCATTATAGATTTGGTTGTCTGCCAAGTGGAACGCATCTCTGGTGGCTCCATGTTTGTAATAATTGCCCCAACCTGTTATCATCGGATTCAACAGCCGTATCAATGACTCTTGCCTGCACGCTTTGTTGCTCTTGATGGTCGTTCTGACCTTCGCAAGAAAACGTTTTTGTGCAGGCTTGGATGGTTTTGTCAATATCTGATTCTTAAACTTCCTGATATTGAATCCGAGAAAATCGAAGCCATCGTTGATATTGGTTATCATCGTTTTCTCCTCCGACAGGGTTAATCCCCTTTCAGCGAGAAATTCAGCAACCAATGGTTTGATTTCCGTTTCCAATACCTCTCTGTTCTCTGACGTGATAATAAAGTCATCAGCATAACGAATCAGGTTCACCATTGGCGAATAGAGTTTGCCTTTGATACTTCTTCGTTTATACTTGTCAGAGAGAATCTTCTGTAAACCATCCAGAGCCATATTCGCTAAAGTTGGCGATATGATACCGCCTTGCGGTGTACCCTCTTCTGTCGGGAATAACTGTTTATTAAAGACAAAGCCACATTCCAGCCATTTGCGGAGCATCACTTTATCCATCGGGATATTGTTCAGCAACCATTCATGGCTGATATGGTCGAAGCATCCTTTTATATCTCCCTCCAGAATCCATTCGGGAGAATATCCTTTGCGTAGAACATTATGGCATTGTTGCACGGCATCCATTGTACAGCGTTCCCTACGGAAACCATACGAACGGGTATCTGCGGTAGTTTCTGCCACAGGTTCTAACGCCATCAGATAAAGGGCTTGCATGGCTCGATCTCTCATTGTCGGTATTCCCAACGGTCGAAGTTTACCATTACTTTTCTTGATATGAATCCGTCTTAGAGGTTGTGGTTGGTAACCACCTCTTTTGAGCATTCCGATTGCTTGAAACTTTGTTTTGGAGTCTTCCCATGTTACAAGGTCAACCCCTGCGGTTTTACTGCCGCTATTAGAAGTTACTCTTCTTACCGCCAACGCTTTGGCGTAGAACGAGTGAGTAAGCGTCCATTGCAAGGCTTTCACCTTACCATGTCTGCCCTCTTTTTGAGCCTTTACAATTCGTGCTTGTAGCTTCTTTATAGCCAACTCACATTTGAGCCAGTCAAGACTGTCCCAAGATATTTGCTGATTATCAGCAGGTGCACACGATGTTTTAATTTCGTTCATTTGCTTTCCACTTTCAAAAGTTCTAAAAGTTAATTGTAAAGAATTACCTAACGCAGAAGTCTGCCCACTTTCGTGTCGGATAATGTTGTCCCGTTCAATCCATGAGCGGGGCTCAATCCGTATCCTCCTCATTACAAGGCGGCATTCGCTTTCTCTGCAATCTTATACCTGCATTCCATTCGGCTTGCCTTACGGCTCGCTTACCTGCCACAATGACAGGAGAAATACAGGCTTACCACGTTCCACGTACAATGACTAACGAGTAGGTTAGGTTCTGTCTCATCCACCGACAGCACTTATATCCGTG
>JBKEAL010000094.1:0-20747 GCA_047972195.1 Parachlamydiaceae bacterium | reverse complement strand
CTCATTGATAATCAATCAATTGAGCTATTGATTAAGACGCTCGTCTTAAATCAAATGACGAGAAATGGAATGCCGAAAGGCGTGATGGTCTAAGAAAAGTGCGGCAAAATGTGACTAAAGTTCGACATATTGTGACTAAGAATCTTTGAATTTGACTTATCCTACAAGGCCCATCGTCGTTGACATTAACAACTATATTTGGTAAAATTATGTTGTAGATAAAGTCAAAGTGGGTTAGCGTGCCGATTAGTGGAAAAGATATGCGTAAGCTTTTTTATGATATTGGATATGAGTTGGTTCCGGGTGGTGGTAAAGGAAGTCATTGGAAACTTAAGAAAAAAGGATGCCTGGTGGTGATTATCCCTAATCATGACGAGTTGAAAATAGGGACAGAACACTCTTTAAGAAAACTTTTGCAGAAAGCCAAAAAAGGAAGTTGAGCTATGAATTACCATTTTAAAGTACATAAAGAGGGGGAGGGCTTTTGGGCTCAATGTATAGAACTTGAAGGCTGCATAACCGAAGCAGAAACTATTGAAGATCTTCAAGTCAATATGCAAGAGGCGTTGAATCTCTATGTAGAGGAGCCTGAAAATTCAAAGGATTTAGCTGCTTTACCAGATGAAAATTTAAAAACATCCAAAACTATTTATAAGGTAGCGCTTGATCCTCAAATTGCCTTTTCTTTTATGGTACGCTATTACAGGATTAAATATGGCCTCACTCAGGCTTCTGCTGCTAGAAGAATGGGATTCGATACAATTTATAG
The DNA here is from genome assembly GCA_047972195.1 of Parachlamydiaceae bacterium. GTDB lineage: Bacteria > Chlamydiota > Chlamydiia > Chlamydiales > Parachlamydiaceae > CAZSDA01. The sequence continues at coordinate 19,978 of JBKEAL010000094.1, read as the reverse complement.
TTATCAGCGATTAGAATCTAGAAGGTGCAATCCTAGCCTCAAGACAATCTCGAGAGTGAAAAGAGTATTTCCTGAATTTTCCATCGATTACGCTGTTGGGTGATTGGTTTTCAAAGGGACAGGTCTTGATCTGCCCCTCTTTCTATTTCACTGTGACTAAAATGTATTCGACGGTTTTTACACCGGGGATGGGATTGTCGGTTGTGTGGAGCGTTTTGATTTTTTTTGTTGACAATCTCTCCCATTTTAGTAGCTTGATTGGAACGCACCTGGTCAAGTGTTGTGGAGAGGGTGAGGCGAAAGGTGTGTTTGTCTTGATAGGATCCGATCTGTAGGGATTTGCCTTCCATCTCTTGCAGAATTCTGTCGGTGGTGCTTGCGTTAAAATATTGATTTTAATAATAAATTAGTTTATCATAGATATATATTATATAGTGTTTATATAAAATATAAGGGGTGAAAATGAACCGATTTTTGTTTGCGTTTTTTACATTTCTAGGTTGCAGCGGATTAATATTTGGGCATGATTTACATATTGAAATGGTTATGCCTCTCGAAAATGATCAGGCTATCACGTTGATGGATGATGGCTCTGTTTGGAAAGTTCAAGTTTCAGGCGATCCTCGTGTCTTTGCTGGCAATACGATACCAGTTGAAAATTATAATGATCCAAAGGTTGGTAACAATTATCCTTGGGCCTTTGGTTATTATGCGGGTTTTGATGAGAATTGGACGGTCATTCATAAATCTGCGCTATTGCTTTTGCGCGAACAGACACTCCCCAAAAACCTGATTCCCTATGACGCATATAAAGAGTATTTAATTATCACGCAGATCGTGCATTTCGACAACATTGAATTGATAACGCTCGATAATGGCGCTTTTCTTATCATGCCCCCTCAACATGCTGGAAATGCAGTAGGAGATATTTTGCTACTGCAGGTGCTCTCAAACGGGACAACAGCATATTTGACAAGGAAGTTAGACGATGAGGGCGCCTCAGCACAGATTGCGATGCGCCGCAATTCCGCTATCTCTTTTGTTGCGCATTAAGTAATTTGATAAACAGTAGAATCTCCTGAAGTAATGACAACAAAAAAAGGCATCAGTTGTTTACAACTGATGCCTCTTGTTTTAACTCCGGAAGTAGGATTCGAACCTACGACCAATGGATTAACAGTCCACTGCTCTACCGCTGAGCTATTCCGGAATGTGAGCTAGATAATAGGGGTTTGGCAATTTTTTGTGCAAGAAAAAATGCGGCCGTTTTTTAGGCGGCCGCGGTTTTTTAGTAGTCCATGCCTGCAGGGGTTGCTGCGGGGGCTTTTTCTTCGGGGATCTCTGTGATGAGAGCCTCGGTGGTGAGCAGCATGGAAGCGATGGAGACGGCATTTTCGAGGGCCGTTCGAGCTACTTTTGTTGGATCGAGGATGCCGGCCTTGATCATGTCGACGTATTCTCCGGTTAAGGCGTTGAAGCCTTCGTTGGCGGAGCGTTTTTCGACGTTCATCAGGGTGACGTTGCCTTCTTCGCCGGCGTTCTCTGCGATTTGACGGAGAGGAGCGGAAAGGGCTTTTGCGATGATCTTGGCGCCGGTTTTCTCGTCAGCTTCGAGGGAGTCTGCGAGTTTCTGGACGTCGGGGATGCAGCGGATGTAAGCGACACCGCCGCCGGGGAGGATGCCCTCTTCAACTGCGCAAGCGGTCGCGTGCTGGGCGTCTTCGACGCGGTCTTTCTTCTCTTTCATCTCGACTTCAGTGGCTGCGCCAACACGGATGACACCTACACCGCCAGAGAGTTTTGCAAGGCGTTCTTGCAGCTTTTCTCTGTCGTAGTCGGAGTCGGTCTCCTGGATTTGACGCTTGATGAGAGCTGTCTGTTCCTGGATCTTCTTCTTGTCGCCTGCGCCTTCGACGATGGTCGTGTCTTCTTTGCCGACGACGATCTTCTTGGCTTTGCCGAGAAGGTCCATGGTCGCTTTTTCGAGGGTGAGTCCAAGTTCTTCGGCGATGACAGTAGCGCCTGTGAGAATCGCAATATCTTGCAGGATCGCTTTTCTTCTGTCGCCAAAGCCAGGGGCCTTGACGGCGCACACTTTAAGGCCAGCGCGGATGCGGTTCACGACGAGGGTTGCAAGCGCTTCGCCTTCTACATCTTCTGCGATGATGAGCAGAGGGCGGCCTGTTTCAGCAACAGCCTGGAGGATTGGAACCATTTCCTTGATGCCGGAAATTTTCTTATCGGAGATCAGGATGAACGCATCTTCCAGAACGCATTCTTGGGTCTCTGGGTTGGTCATGAAGTACGCTGAAAGGTAGCCTCTATCGAAATTCATGCCCTCTACGACGTCGAGAGTGGTTTCAAAGCCTTTTGCCTCTTCGATCGTGATGGTGCCGTTTTTGCCCACTTTTTCGATAGCGTCAGCGATGATATCGCCGATCTCTTTGTCGTTGTTTGCAGAGATGGTAGCAACTTGTGCGATCTCTTGCTTGGTTTCCACTTTCTTGCTCATTTTGGAGAGCTTGTCGGTGACAGTTTTTAGCGCTTTTTCCATGCCGCGCTTCAAGTCCATCGGGTTAGCTCCTGCTGCGACGTTTCTCAAGCCTTCTGCGCAGATCGCTTCAGCCAAAACTGTCGCTGTGGTGGTGCCGTCGCCAGCTTTATCGGCGGTCTTGCTAGCTACCTCTTTAACCATTTGAGCGCCCATGTTTTCGCACTTATCTTCCAGTACGACCTCTTTTGCGACTGTGACGCCGTCTTTTGTGATGCGAGGTGCACCGTAGCTGCTGTCAATCAGAACGTTTCTGCCTTTGGGGCCGAGCGTGACTTTCACGGCATCGGCGAGAGTTTTGACGCCTTTTAAGATTTTATTGCGTGCGTTTTCTCTGAATTTAATTTCTTTTGCCATGGTGCGCTCCTTTATTTTTCGATGACTGCGATGATGTCGTCGCCGCGTACGATGACATACTCTTCGTCGTTTAATATGATTTCTTGACTTGCATATTTTTCCATCAGGATGGTGTCGCCAACATTAACGGGGCAGGGGATCAATTTGCCGTCTTTGTCGTATGCTCCCTTGCCGACAGCAACAACCACTGCCTGTTCCTGTTTTTTCTTCGCTGTATCAGGGAGGATGATGCCTCCTTTGAGTTTTTCTTCAGGTTCCAACCTTTTTACTAATACCCGATTGCCGAGCGGGTGGAAGTTCACGGCTGAAGCCGCACTTTTGCTTTTCTTTTCAGTTTGTGTTTGAGCCATAAGTGAGTCTCCTTAAGTTGAGATGCTTTAAATTGTATAGAAGGGAAAATTAGCAGTCAACGACTTTAACTGCTAATTTCTTTCTCGAGGGCGTCGAGTAGGCGATCAAATCGGCCAATGGCTTGAACAACCGGCTCGGATGTGGTCATATCGATGCCTGCAAGTTTGAGTGCATCGATAGGATAGAGGGAGCTGCCGCTCTTTAAGAAGGAGAGGTAGGCCTCTCTCTCTTTTTCTCCGCCCTTCTGCACCTTTTCCGCCAAAGCAAGCGCTGCGCTAATCCCCGTCGCATACTGATAGACGTAGTAGTTGTAATAGAAGTGAGGAATCCTTGACCATTCGAAGGCAACTTCGGGGTCTTTGGCCAGATCCTCTCCATAGTAAAACTGATGGATCTTGAAATATTCTTCCGAGAGGCGTTCCGGAGTCAGCGGCACTTTCTGCTCAGTGAGTGTATGGATCAAGAGTTCAAACTCAGCAAATTGCGTTTGCCTAAACAGCGTTGCGCGGATGTCGTCAATCTTTTGGTTCAGGAGGAAGATACGTTCTTCTTTGGAGCTTGCTTCCTTGAGCATCATTTGCAAAAGGAGCTCTTCATTAAAGGTTGAGGCTACCTCTGCGACGAAGATTGAGTAATCGCTATACTGATACGGCTGGGATTTTCTGCTGAAGTAGCTGTGCATGCTATGACCGGCTTCATGAGCTAGCGTGAATAGGTCGCGGACGATCTCTTTGTAGTTCATCAGGATGTAAGGCATGCTGTCGAAGCAGCCGGAGGAGTAGGCGCCGGAGCGTTTATTTTGATTTTCGAAGCGATCGACCCAGCGGTCTTCCAGTAGGCCTTTTTTCAACGCATTTTGGTACTCTTTCCCGAGAGGCGCAACCGATGCGATCACTAGCTCTTCCGCTTTTGGGTAAGGGATCTTCAGGTCGAAATCCTTCGTGAGAGGAACTTGCAGATCATACACATGCAAAGGCTTGATTCCCAAAATCTTGGAGCGGATCTTGACGTAGCGGTGGAGAGAAGAGATCTTATCGTGGACTGCCTGAATTAGCGAGTGATAGACCGATGTCGGGATGTTTTTAGGGAAAAGGCTAGCTTCAAGCGAGGTTTTGAACTTTTTGGCTTTTGCAAAAAACACTTGCCCTTCGATCTGACCGCCTAAGAGCTCTGCTAAGGTATTGCCATAGGACTGGTATTTTCCAAAGTAAATCCTGAAGCAGTTTTCTCTTAAGATAGCGTCTTTAGATCTAAGCAGAAGGGAAAATTTGCCATGGGTGATTTCGTGCTCCACGCCCTGGGAGTCTTTGGCTGTGCCGAATTTAAAATCGGCGTCTGTGATCGCATTGAAGGCTTTATAAGGGGTTGCAAGAGCCTTTATCGACATCGCAAGGAGCAGTTCCTGTTCCTCAGGCAATGTGTGCGGTTTCATGCGGAACACCTTCTCAAGGAAGAAGTGCCACTCTTTCAAAAGAGGAGAGGCGAGATAGCACTCAATCGTCGCTTGCGGGAGGTTTAAAAGTTCCGGTTCAAACCAAGCGATCTCTTGCTGAAATTCATTGGTGAGGCTCATCGCCTTAGAGTAAATTTCTTTATTTTCGGGATTCGCAATCTCTTCGTCGTGCCTTAAATGAGCATAAGTGGCGAGCTTGCCGATCTCTCGGTCTTGCTCGTGGATCGCCTCCAGCGCTTCCTTTAAAACAACGTCGCTTTCGCCAAGCCGTTTTCTATATTTTTCAATTTTTGGAAACTTGGAACCGCTTTCTTTAGAGGAAGTTTCGAAGATTTTTTTCCAATCGTTAATTGATGGATATAAGGCTTCTACGTTCCACTGGTCGTTTTTTTGGACTTCTGATCTTGGTTTTGTCATGCGCAAATCTTAAATGCAAGGTGACAAAAAATCAAGCGGGGCGTATTACCTAATTTTAGATCTCATTTTCTCCCTAAGGGCAGGATTTTTAAATGCCAGATTTATTGGAAACTGAAATACACAAGGGTGGCTTCACCGTCAAAAACGACCGCGGCCTGCACACACGTCCATCGACTGAACTTGTGAAATGCGCTTCCAAATACCGTTCTAAAATCGCGTTGATCTACCGCAAGTTGCGGGTCAATGCAAAATCTCTTCTTGGCGTTCTGATGCTCTCCGCGGCAAAGGGCGCCAAAGTCAAAATCGAAGCTGAAGGCGAAGATGCCGAAGCGGCGATTGATGCATTAGTCGCACTTTCTGCTAAAGGCTTTAACGTAAAATACTAATCCTCGACGGGGATGGTGCGGTCGAGCACCTCTTTGGTGCAGTAGACGGGGACGTTGTGCATGAGGGCCAATGTGATGCAGTCGCTGGGTCTTGAGTCGATTTCGACGATGTGCGTGATGCCGTCGGCCTCGAGTTGTTCGAGGAAGAGGCGGGCGTAGTAGATCGTATCCTGCATATCGTTGATGACGACCTGTTTGACTTTGATGTCGAAGCCTTTGAAGATTAAGGACATTAGATAGTGGGTGAGTGGGCGCTGCTTTTCTGCTCCGGTCAAGTGCATCTGAAGGATCTTGCCGATGGAGGGATCGGTATAGATTGCAAACCGTTTGTTCAGCCCTTTGAGGATTACGACGGTGTAGCTCTGGGTTTGCAAGATCTTGTCAAAGTTGAGTTGCACGAGTTCGTTTAGCATGAGGCTCTCATTCTATAATGGTTACTGTTTCATCGGGACGGCCAACGATCACCTTGGAAGCTAAGCCAAGGAACAAGCCTGTCTCTAAGACTCCCGGAATCGCTTTTAATGTACGGTCCAGTTCGTGGGGATTGTGGATGGGGGTGTTCAGATGAAGGTCGAAAGTCATGTGTCCGCTATCTGTAAAAAATGTCCCAAAACTGGTCTTGCGCACCTTTGGGGAAAAACCTTCCTGCTCTAGCTTGTGGAGTGTGGACTGGTATGCATAAGGTGAGATCTCCAAAGGGAGGGGAAACTTTCCCAATAGCTCCACCACTTTGTTTTCATCGACAATGACGATCATCTCTTTAGCCATGGCAGCCACGATCTTTTCATAAAGCAGCGCACCGCCTCCGCCCTTGATCATGTTTTTTTGTGCATCCACTTCATCTGCGCCATCGACGGCGATATCGAGTGAGATCGTATTTTGCGGATCCATCAGCGGAATGTGAAGAGATTCAGCTAGGTCGTGAGACGATTTGGAGGTAGCGATCGCCTGAATTTGCAGACCTTCCTTGCAGAGACGTGCAAGTTCCCGGATGAAGAATTCAGCCGTAGAGCCCGTGCCTAAGCCTACCTTCATGCCTTCTTTAATAAAGCTAAGAGCTGCTTTTGCGGCGCTTGCTTTTGACTTGTTCTGAATCGATTTATCTAACATAATGGACTTATGCATTATATATCCGATCTTGTATCACATCTCAACGATTACTTGCAGATCGCTCTATTTACCGATTATTGCCCGAATGGGCTGCAGGTGGAAGGAAAGCATGAGGTCAAACGCGTAGCGACGGCAGTTAGCGCCAGCGAAAAGGTGATTCAGGAAGCGATCGAAAAAAAGGCCGACCTTTTGATCGTCCATCATGGTCTTTTCTGGAATAAGGATTCCTATGTGGTGACCGGGCCAAAAATGAGAAAGTTAAAGCTTCTGCTTGAGTCAGGTCTTAATCTCGCTGCCTACCATTTGCCTTTGGATGCCCATCAGGAAGTGGGCAATAACTGGAAAGCAGCGCGCGACTTGGGCTGGAACGATTTACAGCCATTCTGTTCGATCGGCGTTCAGGGCAAGGTTCATCCTCAATCGCGGGAAGGGTTCCAAGCTACTTTGGAGGCTTACTATGGGCAAAAGGCAGCCGTCGTATGGGGTGGTAAGGACAAGATCGCATCGTGTGCGCTGATCTCGGGCGGAGCTTATCGAAGTGTAGAAGATGCCTCAAAAGCAGGTGTCGATGCCTTTATTACAGGCAATTTCGATGAACCCGCTTGGCACATGGCGCACGAAGAGAAGATCAACTTTTTAGCACAAGGCCACGCCGCTACAGAAAAAGTAGGCCCTAAAGCCCTTGGAGAATACATTCAATCAACTTTTGAACTAGAAACGTTCTTTATCGACGAGGCGAACCCGTTTTAGGGGATAAAAGAGCGCTGAGTTTTTGAATCGCTTTGCTCTTGGTCTTCGCTGAGTGTGTGTTCTCATCAAATAAAGCAAATGTGCGTTTTTCGAGAAAGTCAGGATCGTGCTGACGAACAATGGTTGCCCTTAACACGGCACGTACTCTAGCCAACCCTTCCGGAGAGAAGCTTTTCTTCTCCTGATCTAACCGTTTTTCCAACTTTTTTCTCGCTGTTTTCACGAGCCGGCTTTCCGCTGCTTTTTTGACCATCTGCATGCTCCTTCTTTCTCTTCTGGACTATTGCCGATTTTGCTTAATTTGTATAGCCCACACAAACCCCAACCCCCGTGCCCTTGCCCGTGTCCGAATGGCACTTTTCTTGCATAAAAGAAGTGCATTGGAGGTGAGCTATGACTTTAATTGGCGGAGACATTGCAAGAAGGGAATTTATTTCTGCTGTGAATAGCAAAACTAAGTTCGTTGAATCTCAACGACCTGAAGCTACTTTGCAGTTTATTCAGGATACATTCAAGGCGATCGCTGCGGGAGAAGGAATAGTGTCGACAGGAAATAACACATTGCATGTTAAGGAATTAGGAGATAAAGAGTTGCGGGCGTTATGTCGTTTGAGCAAAAAGTTCTTTGAGGTGAGGAAAGATTTGCACCTCAATGGGGAATTTCTAGCCAATATTCAGACAGTTCGGAATCAAGGTCATTCCTTTAGAACCCACTGGCTGTTAGACCCATTAAAACCTCAGATCTATCGAAATGAAATAGTAGATCCTACAATGGGATCGCCAAGAGAGAAATTGCAGACAGAGTTATTGACAGAGATCAAAACCAAAGATGCTGAACTATCGCGGCATCGCTTCAAAAAAAGGGTTGCGACTATAGCGCTAACTTCAGCGTCAACTGCATTGATAGGTGCAGGGATCGGCTTAGCTGTTACCGGTGTGGGACTTGGTTTTGGGGTGGCATTTATTATGGTAGGAACGTTAATTGGAGCTCTGTTCATCCCGTCTGCGGCTTCCAGAAGCAGTATTTACGAACGTGAACAAGATCAAAGAAACCGCATGTGGGCGTTTGAGCTGTTGCAAGACAAAGATAAGTTTGAGGCCTTTTGTAAGGAAAAGGGAATTAAAGAACCTGATGCGGTGACGTATGAACAGTTGGTAAAGGTTCGTTTCAAAAAGTCTGAAGTTTCTAAGGAATAGGAGGGAAATATGCCACAAGTTATCGGTAATGATGCTAGGGTGCTGTTTCAATCTACAGTACAACATCAAAAAACGTTGAAACAAACTGACAAGCAAGCCTTGTTCTTCGTTCAGGATGCCTTTAAGGCATTGGCTGAGGGACGGGATTTCTCAATTGGTGAAAGATCAATTCGTGTAAGGGACTTAGGTGATGGTGAGATCGAGTCTCTATGCAAGTTAGGCAGAAAATTTTTTGATAGTCATAAAGATTTATCTGTGAGCGCAGATCTTTTGAAAAATATCGAAAATGAGAGCTTTTGAACTACTTAAAGATGCAGATGCTTTTCAATCCTTCTGCGAAGAAAGAAAATTAGTTCTGGAGAGCGTTACGGTAGAAGCGCTGATCAAAAATCGGGATAAGAAGGCAGTAGTTTAGGAGGAAGTTATGCTCGAAATCAAAAATGATCACGACACAAAGGCGCTTTTCCACTCCTTTGTGAACGATAAACAAAGTCCCGAGTTCACTTTGCTGTTTATTGAGACAGCTTTTGATGCCCTAGCTGAAGACAAGGGGGACTTAGAGTTCAAAGGCAGAACGTTGAGGGTCGGAGATTTGGGCGCATCTGAAGTGCGAGGGCTGTGCAAACTCAGCGAGAAGTTCTTTAGAAGGGAAGTCAATTTGCCTGTGAACGGGAAATTGCTGTGCGACATTGAAAAAGTGAAGGGCAATGAACGTTACATCCATATTGACTTTGAGAGCATTGACAACACAGAAAGGCTGAACAAGATCAAAGAGTTGCTGTTTTTGAACCAGAAGCCTGAGGTTGCAAAGGGTGCGCGAACGGACTTACAAAACACTTTGTGCAACGAGATCAAAGAAAATGCCTCGGCCATTAAAAGAATGCGCCGGATGGAAAAGGTTAAAAGATGGATTATCCTCACAGTGATGTGGACAGGAATTATAGCTACAATCGCGGGGTTTTTCTGGCTCGCTTTGGCCGGATATATGGGCGGAGGCATTGCTCTCTTCGTCTTAGGAATTCTCGCTTCGGTTGGGGTCTCTACAGCATGCATTGAAAGGATCAAGCTAAAGGTCAAACGCGCTCAGTGGGTTCAAGATGCACGCATGTGGGCTTATGAGTTACTTAAGGATAAAAGGGAATTTCAATCCTTCTGTGAAGAAAGAGAATTAGATCCGGAATCTGTCACAGTGGCAGAGTTATTGCTGGCTCGAAGATAGGGGGTGCTTATGCCTGGTTTTGAAAGAATCGGCGATGACCGAAGAGATTTTAGAGAGTACATCGAATCTACTGTTAGGGCGATGAAGAATGGCTCCTTAACCGATGGTGAGGAGCGGATTGAAAGTGCGTTTCACGCTCTGGCGAAGGGTTTGGAATTGGAAATTGGTCCGGATAAAACCATCCAAGGCTCCAAACTTGGAAAAAGAGAAGTAAAAGCTCTGTACAAGTTCACAAAGAAGTTTATTGAAACGCATCATGTAAAGGTGAGCGAAAATTTGTTGTTAGACATTGAAGATGTCAAACACAGCGGTAGGTTCTTTTTGTCCGCGCTCAGTAGATTGGAAAATCAGATCGCAGAAAAAGCGGAAATTCAATCCGTCGAGAGCTCAAAGGCATCTATCAATGAAATGAAAGCTGAATTGAGCCAGGCGATAAAAGTAAATGCGGCTGAAAACATTGCTCTGGAAAAGAAATACCGCTCACAAAGAAGGAAAGCGCTTGCGATTTGTGGCGGAGCAATTGGTTTGGGGGTAGCGGTCATTGCTAGCGGCTTCGTCGGAGCAGGTTTTGCGATAGCCGCATCGATTGGGATAGGGGCGTTCGCTATTCTTGGTGTGTGCTTTGGAAGTCTTATTGCAACGTCGCTTACAACTGGAGGTGTTATTGGAGGTTTAAGAGAGTTAGTGGATATAGTGAAAGAGAAGATGTTGGTTTATAATTTAAGATCACAAATTGTTCAGCAAAATACACTACAAAGTGCAAGAATTGTGGCTTTAGATGTGTTGAATGACGAAGCAAAACTGAAGAAGTTCTGTGAATGGCATCATGTAGATCCCGAACAAGTGACGGTCAATGAACTCATGTATGCGGGTAATTTTGGATACATGGATCCGAGCATTTTACCTCCAGTATCAAAAGAGTTTAGGGATCTCAACGCAGCTTACCGTTACAATAATAAATCGCAATATGCCGTCAGCGGCAGATGGAAATCTTCCTCAGATTATATTGAAAAGTTTAAGGGATGCGGCTTGAAAGATGAGCCGAATACCTTGTTAGAGGTCAGATATTTAGATTCGCGTCTTGGGGATAGGGGGGTTAAAGGGGAGAACTTTTGGGTTTATAGGCATTTGGTAGATAGGCAAAAGGCGTTACAGCCTGTTTTGGAAGGCGAGGAGGCTTTTAATCTGGATCCCATGAATGCCGGTTTAGATCCGATTGGAAAAGAACTGCATTTCCTGAAGGATAAAGTCTATCCAAAAAATAAATGGCAGCAATTCCGTTTAAAGGTCTTAGAGCGCAATGAAGCGATGCTGCAAGTCTACAATAGCGCAATACAAAATCATTTAAAATCTGGGGGGGTTGAACGGCAGAAAGAAAATGACCAGAGAGAGCTCGATGTGGATTCTGTAGATTATCCTGAGTATGCATACCTTGTTAAGTTGGACCAAAACCTCTATGCAGGTGGTTATCATTTAGCTCGCTTAGAAGAGCTTAGAGAGCAACTGAAACGTGGAGGTGATTATGCCTGACAATATGAATCCATTGCGTTCGGCGGAAGCCAAGCAGATGTTTCTTTCTTATGTAAAAGAGACCAGGAAGGGGATGGATGGGTTGGTTTCTGAAGAAAAGATATTGAGTTTGATCAATCGGGTCTTTTCTCTTTTGGCGAGAAATCAAGGTGAGCTTGAAATTGAAGGGCATTGGGTCAATGTCAAAGACATCGGTAGTGAAGAGGTCAGGGCGCTTTGCAAACTGGCCAATGAGTTTTTTAAAGTCCATGAAGACCTGCATGTCCCGGGAGAGTTGTTAGCGAATATGGAACAGGTGTTTTGGAAGAGTCCTGAATTAGATTCCCTGAAAAAGCAGATCTATTTGAATGAAACAATTGATGTGGAAACGAAATCGCCTTTTGAAACATTGCAGAAGCAATTGCGTGATGAGATTAAGACAAATGCAGTCATTCTCAAAAGGGAAGAGAAAAAGCATAACATGAAGCAAAGAGCGCTTGCAGTAGGGGCCGCTGTGGGCATAGTAGGTGCAATAGCGGGAGGGATTGCATTGATGGCGTTATTTTCGGCAGGTTTCGTGCTTCCTTTTATTGGAGCCATTTTAGCTATAGTAGGAGTATTGAGTCTAATGAATCCGCGGGTTTTCGTTTTATCAAAAAATGAGGCGGAAATACAGAAGCAGAAGGACCGCATGTGGGCCTTTGAGACCTTGCAAAACCCGCAAAAAATGGCGGACGAATTAAATAGATTTTTTAAAACTGGTGATCTTACAGATCTCACGCTGGATAAGATGTTGGAGGCGCGCAAACGACAAGCGCGTTGGCTATTAGAAGAGGAAAAACGTCAGAGAGAAGCTTACAATGCTCAAATGAGGATCTAAGCTTAAGTTCTCTTGACATTTAAGGGCTTAAACGTCGAAAATGCTGCTCATGAACAACCTGATCGATGTGTTGAAAGAGCGTGGGTTTATTGATGCGCTAACGAGTGATGATTTGAAGGCCCATTTGGATAGACCTGCGAAGGTGTATTGCGGCTTTGACCCATCGGCGGACAGTTTGCATTTGGGCAATCTCGTGGCGATCATGGCTTTGGCGTGGTTTCAGCGTTTTGGGCATACGCCTGTTGTGATTGTTGGCGGGGCGACCGGAATGATCGGCGATCCTTCGGGTAAGTCGATAGAACGCAATCTGCTTGATGAAGCGACGATTCAGAAAAACTTGCAAGGGATCCGTAAAAATTTAGAGACGGTCCTTCGACAAGGTGCAACACCTCCCGTTTTTCTTAACAACTTCGATTGGTTCAAGTCATTTTCCTTTATCGATTTCTTACGCGATGTGGGCAAGCTGTTCCGCATGGGGCCGATGCTCGGAAAAGAGAGCGTTCGCGCGCGCATGGAATCTGAAGAGGGGATGAGCTTTACAGAATTTTGCTACCAGATCCTACAATCTTATGACTTTCTCCATCTGTTCGAAAAGCATCAAGTGACCGTTCAGGTTGGAGGCTCCGATCAGTGGGGCAACATCACAGGTGGTGTGGAACTGATCAGAAAGGTAAAAGGCAAGGAGGCCTTTGGAATCACATTCCCACTGCTCCTTAAAAGTGACGGACAGAAGTTTGGAAAGTCGGAAAAAGGTGCGGTTTGGCTTTCTCCCGAAAAATTATCGCCTTACGATTTCTACCAGCATCTCTATCGAACAGCTGATGAAGATGTGATCAAGCTGTTCCGCATGCTGACCTTTTTAGAGATGAGCGAAATCCGCAAAATCGAGTCCGAAATGGCTTCTCATCCGAATGCGGCGCAGAAACGACTGGCGCAAGAGGTGACCAAGCTTGTGCATGGCGAAGATGCAATGAGGGAAGCTGAAAGAGTGACCGCGTCTGCTAAGCCTGGTGCTAAAACAGAACTTGACCTTGCTACTTTGAATGAACTCGTCGGCAAGATACCGACGGTGGAAATGGGATCTGAAGAGGTCTTTACAACGCCGTTGATTGAAATTTTAGTGAAGAACCAGCTACTGCCCAGCAAGGGAGAAGCGCGCAAGATGATCGCCAATCGCGGCGTCTATTTGAATAACCAAACCGTGGAAGATAGCGCCTATCAACTTCAAAAAGAAGACTTTATCGGCGGTGAAATTTTACTGGTTGCTGTAGGGAAAAAGCAAAAAATTTTATTGAAAATTGCAAAAAGCGCTTGAACCCAAAGTCTTTATCGGTATGATGGGATTTCGATGGGGTGCTTGTCGCTCTTTCGGCTTTTTGTAAATCTTATGGATTGTTAATTTGGAGATTGAAAAATCCCCTAAGTAAGAGGAGTTTATTGATGACCACGCTCACAAAAAAGAACACTATGACTAAGAAAAAACTGATCCAATCTATTTCTCAAGAAAAAAACGTGCATCCGAATGATGTGCGTCAAGTCATTCAATCATTTTTAGACAAAATGATCGATAGCTTGGCGGGTGGCGAGCGCCTTGAGTTCCGCGACTTCGGTGTATTTGAAGTCGTTATCCGCAAGCAAAAAATCGGAAGAAATCCGAAGAACGCAGCAGTGCCAATCGTTATTCCTGCAAGAAGCGCCGTGAAGTTTACGCCAGGTAAAAAAATGCGTAAGCTGATCGAAAAACTCGCGATTTAAATTTCCGCTTGTAGATTTGATAGACTTTCTCATTGCAAAAAGCTGGGAGATCGGATATCATTCTACTTCAAGCTGATCTTTAAAATATGCGGGGAAAATGTCTTTAGGCAGAATTTTATTTTTGACAGCAGTTCTTCTGTTTGGAGGACTTGGGATTGCCGCCTTCTTAAAGGGGGGTAAGTCCGATACATCTATTGTGCAACAGGAGACAAGCGCTCCTGTTGAAGTTTCACTGGATGAAGTGATCGTTCCTCTTGAGGAAGTCAAGCCTGTTAAAAAGCAGGCTCCTGCAGTCGTTCAGCCGCCGGAAGCTGTAAAAAGCGAGCCGGAGGAGCTGCCTGATGCAGACCGCATCCAAGAGTTTTTCAGCACGAAAGGCAGCCAACTTCCTTTTGTCGAGACGATCACGTACAAAAGCCGTGTGCCATGGTTGAAAGGTCGCCCCGCATGGCTCTCAGACTACGCTTCTCATTACGAGACATCGCGCCACTTCATCGCACGCAGTTTGAATGGCAAAGCCGATTACTTAAAGCAGGACATTGCGGAAGGCGCTAAATTCAATGTGCTGAAAAAAGAAGTCCCCCTTAACTTCCATTTGGTTGTGGATGCTTCGCGCTGCAAGATGTGGTTTTACGCAGTCAACACCTCCAGCGGAGCAAAAACGCTGATCAAGACCTACACTGTTGGGTTGGGAAGACCGGATTCCACTAAGACTTCAGGATTATTGACTCCACTTGGCAAGTATTCGCTTGGCAGCCGCATTGCCATTTACAAGCCCTCCGTCATGGGCAATCATAAAGGTAAAAAAGTAGAGATGATTACAGTGTTTGGCACGAGATGGATACCTTTTGAGAAAGAAGTGGCCGGTGCGACAGCGCCTGCGAAAGGTTTGGGGATCCATGGGGTGCCATGGACGAAAAAGGCAGATGGAACATTTAAGCAGGAAAGAGAAAGCCTCGCAAAATATGAGAGCGATGGCTGCATCCGCATGGCATCTGAAGATGTCGAGGAGCTTTTTGCCGTGATCATCACAAAACCTGCGATTGTCGAGATCGTTCCTGACTTTAAACAGTCTGAGATGGCGAGGTAAGCAATCCCATGGAACAGCTGCCTCACGAAAAGCAGATCACTGCCTATATCCAAACGATTGAAAATTTAAAAAAGCAGAATCAGGGCAACCCTTTGTTCGCCACTGAAATCAAGAAGCTGGAGCAGAAGCTGGAAAAGCTCAAAGAGCAGGTGTATTCCGAACTGACTCCATGGCAAAGAGTGCAGATTAGCCGCCATCCTAGCCGACCCCATTCGATCGACTTCATCAACAAGATGTGCAGCTCCTTTGTGGAGCTTTCCGGAGACAGGCAGTTTGGTGACGACGCTTCTGTCATCGGCGGTTTAGCTGAGATCGACGACATGAAATGCGTCATCATTGGCCAGGAGAAGGGGCATGATACGGAAACACGCGTTCAACGCAATTTCGGCATGTGCAACCCGGAAGGCTTTAGAAAGGCACTTAGGCTAATGAAACTCGCTGAAAAATTCCATCTTCCTGTGATCACGCTTTTGGACACGCCGGGCGCCAATCCTCGTCTTGAGGCTGAAGAGCGCGGACAGGGCTGGGCGATTGCGGAAAATTTACGAGAAATGGCAAGGCTGGAAACTCCGATTATCGTCGTCGTGATTGGCGAAGGCTGTTCAGGCGGTGCTTTAGGTTTAGGCGTCGGCGATTCAGTGGCGATGTTAGAACACGCCTATTACACGGTTATTTCTCCTGAAGGCTGTGCATCGATCCTTTGGAAAGATTCCGATAAGAAAGCGGAAGCGGCCGAAGCATTAAAGTTAAACTCAGAAAACCTATTACAGATGGGCATTGTCGATGCGATCATCAATGAACCTTTAGGTGGCGCCCATCACAACCCGGCACAAGTGATAGATAACGTAAAACATTACCTTTTAGAGCAATGGGGTAGTTTAAAGATCCTCCCTAAAGAAATTCTCTTGGAACAGCGCTATCAAAAGTTCCGAAAGATGGGGCAGTTTCTTGAAAACGCCTCTTAAGAAAAACAGATGAACGTTCTTTTTAGAGCCGCTTGTAAAACGCGGCGCAATAAAATCCTACTTCTTGCCATCGTTCTCTCCATGGTTTTGGCTATCATAGCCTCCCAGCTGGAGATCTTTGCGTTGGGCATGATCACGCATAAAGACCGACCTGCCGGCGGTGAGGCATCCGACATTCTTTCAGCGGCTTTTGATTATGTCGATAAGATGTTTTCCGTTTATGAGCACTTGGGGCACTTGGCGCTATTTTTGATATTTGTGGCGTTATTCAAAGCTTCAACGATGTTCATGAACCGTTATTTCACAAAACTCGCATCGATTCGCATTAGCAGCGAACTGAGGCTTGATTATTTCAACCATATCCAAACGCTGCCGATGAGCTTTTACCAAAAGTATAACATGGGTAGCTTGTCTTCACGTGTTGTGGGGGATGCAGCGCTCGTCGCCGACGCACTGAACGCTTATCTTATTAACTATCTGCAGACACCTTTCACTTTGCTGAGTACGCTGATCATCTGCTTCCTAACTTCATGGCAGCTCACTTTACTCATCTTCATAGGCTTCCCTCTGATCTTATGGCCGATCTCATTCCTAGCAAAGGGCGTCAAGCGCGTTTCCAAGCAGATCCAAAGCACGCAGGAAAAGTTTGCCTCCGTTCTTTTGGACTTCATCGGTGGAATTCAGACCGTCAAGATCTTCGGCATGGAAGCGTTTTCACAGAAAAAATATCGAGAATTCAATGACAAAATGGCGGAGCTGGAAAAGAAGAGCGCGCGTTACGACCTCTCTACGCGCCCTATCGTCCACACATTGGCTATGGTGTTTCTTTCAGTGGCCCTAGTTTACGGCCTCTATGTATTGAACATGGAAGTGTCCCAAGTACTGGTCTACTGCGGGATGCTTTATCTTTTCTACGAGCCGGTAAAGAAATTCGCCGAAGAAAACAGCCATATTCAACGCGGCGTGGCCGCAGCAGAGAGAATCCTCGAAGTGATGTCATTGCAGGCTGAGATTCAAGACAGCCAGGATGCGATGACGCTTAAGAACTTTGAGGAGTCGATCGAATTTGACAACGTCTCCTTTAAGTACGGAGAAGCGTGGGTCTTGAAAGATCTCTCCTTTAAAGTGAATAAAGGGGAGAAGGTTGCGATTGTCGGAAAAACCGGTTCCGGAAAGTCGACCATCGTTCAGTTGCTGCCTCGCTTGTATGATCCTCAACAAGGAGAGATCCGCATCGATGGCAAGCCGTTAAAGTTCTAAACGCAAGCTTCGATTCGAGAACAGATTGCATTTGTGCCACAGCGCCCCTTCCTTTTCATCGACTCCGTCGCTAATAACATCGCCTTTGGCAGGCCGTATACTTTAAGTAAGGTGAAAGAAGCGGCGGCAAAAGCGCATGCTTCTGAGTTCATCGAACATCTCTCCCACAAATACGATGCAGAGATCCACGAGGGTGGCAAGAACTTCTCCGGCGGACAGCAGCAGCGCTTGGCGATCGCGAGAGCCCTATTTAAGGAAGCGCCTATCCTGATCATGGACGAAGCGACTAGCGCATTGGATGCGATTAGCGAAGATCAGATCAAGCAAGCGCTGCATCAGTTGAAGGGGAGTGTCACGCAGATTGTGATTGCGCACCGTTTATCCACTATTGAAGACGCCGATCGAATCATCTACCTAGATCACGGAAGAAAGATCGCGGAAGGCACTAAAGATGAATTGATGCGCGGCTGCGAAGACTTCAGGGTCACTTGGGCCTTGCTGCACCAAGAGGAAGCTTTGGATGAATGAGCTTCTGTTTCTTTTACAGGTGCTTTTGGCCTTTAGCTGCACATATCTCTTTTTCCGTATAGGCAAGGAAGGGCTCTTTGTTTGGCTAGGTATGCTAGCACTATTGGCAAATCTCTTTGTATCCAAGCAGATTACACTGTTTGGCCTTGAGGTGACAGCAAGCGACGCCTTTGCCGTCGCTTTAATCCTTTCTCTAAATCTGCTACAGGAGTTTTACGGCGCAACAGTAGCCAAGAAAGGCGGTATGATCGCGGTTGCAGCTCAACTGGCGTTTTTACTCTTTTCCGAACTGCATTTGGCTTTTACTCCAAACCAGCACGATACGAGCCACGCAGCATACCAAACGCTCTTGGGCATCTATCCAAGATTGCTGTTTGCTTCCTGCTTCACACTGTTTGTCGTGCAGTGGTTTGACCGCTCTGTTTTCACCTGGTTGAAAAATCAACTGCCTCAGAGATCCTTCAGTGCAAGAAATGTGATCTCCGTCAGCATGTCGCAATGTCTCGATACTGCTATATTTTCCGTGATCGGTCTTTATGGCCTGGTTGCAAACATCACAGAAGTATTTTTGATGAGCTTTGGCATTAAAGTCCTGCTCATTCTTATGCTTCCATTATTTACATCATTACTTAAGAAGTCTTCCTATGGCGTTCAAGTTTGAAATTCTCCACCAATCCCGCAAGTCTAAAGCGCGCGTCGGGAAGATCCACACTCCGCACGGAATCATTAATACGCCGAACTTTGTCGCCGTAGGCACAAACGGCACGCTGAAAGCGCTCGACAACCACACCGTAACGTTACTCGGCCTAGAGCTGATGTTTTGTAACACCTACCACCTGCTTCTACAGCCAGGCCCAGATGTCGTTCAGAAAGCAGGAGGCTTGCATCGCTTCATCCAAAGAGATATGCCAATCATCACTGACTCCGGCGGATTCCAGGTGTTCAGCTTGGCTAACGGATCTGTTGCAAATGAGCTCAAAAGCCGCGGAACCAAAAAAGCAGACGGTTCTGTTCTGAAAATTACGGAAGATGGCGTGTTATTTCGCTCTTACCGCGATGGCTCAAAAGTGCTTCTCACACCGGAAACCTCCATTCAAGCGCAGAAGAAACTGGGTGCAGATATTATCATTCCATTTGATGAGCTGCCTCCTTACCATATCGACAAAAAGGTGTTGATTCAATCCCTAGAAAGAACGCATCGCTGGGAAGAGCGCTCTCTGCAAGAACATTTAAAGAATCCGCAATCTCAAGCGATCTATGCCGTTGTGCATGGAGGCGTCGATGAGGAGCTGCGCAACAAAAGCTGCGACATTCTCTCCTCACTTCCCTTCGACGGCTTTGCCATCGGCGGCAGCTTAGGAAAAACCAAGCAAGAGCTATTTCAACTCCTTGAGTACGTACCGATGCGACTGGACCGCACCAAGCCCAACCATTTGCTTGGCATCGGTGATCTCGAATCGATCGACAAAGCCGTCGGCTTAGGCATCGATACTCTGGATAGTTCCTACCCCACCAAGGCCGCCCGTCACGCAATCGCCATCACCTCGAAAGGCCCCCTCAACATCACAAAAGGCGAGATGCGCACTCTCTTTGAGCCACTGGACAAAGAGTGCCACTGCCCAACCTGCCAAAAATTCACCGTAGCCTATCTCCACCACCTCTTCAAGGCCAAGGAGATGACCGCCTACACGCTAGCCTCCATCCACAACGTTTACCAAATGGTAAAGATCATGGAAAACTACCGCCAAAGAATCCTCAACAACGAAATTTAAACACTTGCAGTTTTTCAAAATAGAGTAAAGCAAGTTGATTTGCTCTAAATGTGCTATATATAGTACAATTAAGTTATGAAGATGTATGAGTTTGATCAGACTCAAGAATTTAAAGAATGGTTTCAAGAGCAATCATTAAAAACAAAATCGGTGGTTTCTAAAAGGATAAAGAACATAATCGAGAATGGGCACTTCGGCGACATAAAAAATGTTTCAAAATACGATGATGGTATTACCAGAGATTGTATTTTTGAAATGCGATGGGATGATGGAAAGCGTGTCTATTACGGTAAAGTAGGTAGTGTTTATTTGTAAATGTTCACGGGGTACCCCCGCGAACATTTACTTAAAATTTTCCTTCCATGCTAAATGATATTTTCAGCATACTCCTCAAGCATGCTGACTTATGACGAACTAGTTACTCAAAA
>JBKEAL010000057.1:0-1394 GCA_047972195.1 Parachlamydiaceae bacterium | reverse complement strand
CTTTGCTGTCGCGATACGACGATTCAGGCGTGTCTTGCAGCTCGTCAGGACAGAAGCGATCCATCATCACTTTTCCGCAAACCATGCGCGCGTCGTATTGCTCGGCCGCTTCAAAAAAGGCGTCCACCGACTGCGGATGTACCGTCGCGTAAACGCTTGCCGTTGTCGTCCCATGCGCAAACAATTGTTGCAGGAAAAATTGCGCCTGAACTTTTGCGTAGTCGTAGTTGGCAAAGCGCAGTTCGGTCGGGAACGTGTAGGTGTTGAGCCAGTCGAGCAATTGTTTGCCGTAGCTGGCGATGATTTCGACTTGCGGAAAATGCACGTGTGAATCAATCATGCCGGGGATCAACAACCCACGGTGCTGGACCACGTTGCCCTGGATCAGCAACGCTTTATTGGCTGACACCGCGAAGAACGCTTTCGCATCCCCCACATGCTGTATACGACCATGTTCAATGACTAAAACACCGTCGTTCCAGTATTCATAGTTGTGTTTTGGTGACAATGTCACTTTAGGGAAGTGCAGAATGCTTCCCCGGTGAACTTGCCATGCTGAATTGTCTTTCACCATATTAACTGCCTCGGTAACTCGAGTAGGAATAAGGCGAGAGCAGCAATGGAATGTGATAGTTACGCGTTTCACCCACCGTGAAATGAACGTCGATCATCGGGAAAAATGCCTGTCCAAATTGCGCCTCACAGTAGGGTTGCACCAAAAATCGTAGGGTGTAGTTGTGCGTATCGAGTGAGACCTCGGAAAATTTGACTCGACCATCCTGGTCGGTTTGCGCTTCAGCAAGGCACTCAAAACTGCCCAAGCGAAACAGCTTGACGGTAATGTCTGCGGCCGGGCGGCCATTGGCCGTGTCGAGTACATGACAACTTAATTGATTCATAGATACGCTTCCATTCTGATATGACTGATTTTTTGTTGTTCAATTGCAGCTTGTTGCAGCTCTTGTTGGTAAGTTCGGTGAATGCGCGCCTTAAGCAGGCCCAGCATGTCGTCGGCACTTTTGTTGGTGGCGCAGACAATGAAAATAAAACTAAACTTCGCGCGGTATTGTTGATTCAACACCAACAGTTCTTGCAGCGTTTCGTTGGACGCGAGCTGAACCTGACCTTGTTCTTTCGCACTCAGCGCTTTACCCTGCGCGTATTTCTTCTCAAGACTGGCCATGTCGCCGATCATCGGGTGTCCGGCAAAGGCTTCCAACCAATCGGCTTCATCAAGCTGGGCAAACGCGGCATCTGCGGCATTCTTCAATACTGCGGCCGACTCAAACGGCATGGCAGCTTGCATGAGTTGCTGCCAACGTCTGCTGGTACAAATTTGTGCCAGCTGTTCTTCACTCAAATCGAGTTGATTCAGGGTGGAGTTCATTCGTGCG
>JBKEAL010000033.1:0-5945 GCA_047972195.1 Parachlamydiaceae bacterium | reverse complement strand
AAATTGGTTCTTGAAAGACTAATGCTTAGTGTAGTAGCTACTAAAAAATTCCTAAAGTCGAGACAGAGATCACAGAAAGGGTGCTATCATTCCAAACCTTGCGGTCAGAAGGAATTCCAGTGATGAGCTTCCCACATATCGAAGGGGCTAAAGTCAGAAGTGAATCTGGCTTCTGATAATACAAAACGAATCAGCTCGTATTCGACATGTATGACATCCCAAAAGCATGAGCCGTTTACTAAGGCTCCATATGGTACAAGGGTTTTAAACGCTTCGATACCTAGATGTGTAAGGGCCTCATGGGCAGAAGCTTGCATGTAAAGCGTCACTACTTCGTCCGGAATCTCGACTGTTTTGTTTTTCCAGAGAAACATGGTTTGGGCGATCCAGGAGCGCATAAACTCGGGACGTTGGCTCATTCTGATATCGTTAAAGCAAGCATCCAGCCTTTGGGGGTCCCGGAACGCTTTTAAAATCAGATCGACAATGTCTTCGTTACCTCTTCTGATTGCTTCTAAAAGAGGGGTTGTGGTCCAAAGAGTATCTCCCACGTATTTGTTAATTGTATAATCGTGATTTGCCCTATTGGTCGGGTGGTAATAGAGAAGAATTTCGACCATTTCCTTGTTTTGAGTCATAATGGCCATATCCAGGGGAGTATCCCCGGGTTCAGTCAAATAGGGAGGAGTAGCTAAGTTGACGTCTTCGTTATTGTCGATTAGGATCTTTACCAGGTCTGTGTTGTTGCTCGATACGGCATGAACAAGGGGAGCCGGCTGCTGGAGCGCGATTTCAACATCAGAGCTCAATGACTCATCGAATGCTGATAAAGGAGCAATCCATGAAGAGAGCAGTATCATTGAAAGGAACATTACACGGTTCATGCAAACTCCAATTAAACTGTTAAACTGAATTGTATATTAAGTTTTAATTAATTTCAAGCGATTATTTTATTAATCCTTATTTAATGTGTTGTGCTGTTAAGTCACCGACGAAGGTCTGATGGCTGAAACTATGGAGCTTAACTGTTTGCAGTGTGCCGATGAGGGAGGCGTCGCCGCGAAATAGGACGTTTTTCCAGCAGCGTGTGCGCCCTTTTAGCATAGCTTCATCTTTGCTGTTTTGCTTTTCTACAAGCACTTCGACCTCTTTTCCTAGGAATTCAATGCGTTGCTTGGCATAGATCTCTTCTTGCAGGTTGAGGAGCCTTTGAAGGCGGTCTTGCTTGACGCTGTCTGTGATATCGTCTTTCCAGCGCGTCGCTGGTGTGCCGTTGCGCGGGCTGTAAGTGTAGAGAAAAGCCACTGAATATTCGATCTCTTTTAAGAGGCGGTAGGTTTCCTGGAAATCCTCTTCTGTTTCAGTAGGGAAGCCGACGATGATGTCCGTTCCAAGCGATACGTTGGGGACGATCTCTCTCAGCATCGCTACCTTATCGAGATATTCTTCAACGGTGTAAATGCGGTGCATCTTCTTCAAGATGCGGTTTGAGCCGGCTTGTATAGGGAAATGGACGAATTCGCATAGGCTTTTCAAGTCGCGGATCGCTTCCATCAGGTTTTTTGTGATGTCTACTGGGTGGCTGGTCATGAAGCGGATGCGTTCCAGTCCGGGGATCTTATCCAAACGGTAGAGGAGGTCATGGAATAGGGTATTCCATTCCGGTTTGTCCTTGCCGTAGCTGTTGACGTTTTGGCCTAAGAGCGTGATTTCTTTATACCCTTCACTAACCAGTTTGCGGCACTCTTCTTCGATGTTTTCAGGGCTTCTGGATACCTCAGGTCCGCGTGTGTAGGGTACGACGCAGTAGGTGCAAAACTTGTCGCAGCCGCGGATGATGGAGACGTACGCCTTCACTTTGTCGTCTCGCTTGGTTTGCAGGTAATCTAATTCGTAGGTGAATTCCTTATCGGTGCGGACGACCTGTTTTCCGGTGGCGATCACTTCGTCTAACACATCGTTCAAATTGTGGATGTTGTTCGTTCCTAAGACAAAGTCGACATGGGGGATTTTCTGGAAAATCGAGTCCTTTTTGGCGTTGGCCATGCAGCCTGTGACGCCGATCAGTGCGTTTTTTTGAGGCGTTTTGCCAAGCAACCCCAACTTTCCCAGCACCTTTCTCTCGGCAAGATCGCGGATCGAGCAGGTATTAAACAGTAAGAGGTCAGCCGTTGTTTCATCTTCAGTTCTCAAAAGGCCGCGATTTTCCAGCTGACCGACCATGATTTCCGAGTCCAGCTCGTTCATCTGGCATCCGTAAGTTTTGACGTAAAAGGTTTTTAGCTGGCTCATCTCGCGTTCCTTGAAAGGATAAAGGAACACATTATAGGGAAACGGGGATTTTTTTTCTCGAATAGAGGTTTAATTAGAAAACCATTGGCAAAAAACGGGGGGATGAGGTATGATCATTGCTATTCACTAGAAGGATTTTAAAATGCCGTATCAACCAACTAAAACAACTCTGACGAACCCGAGCCAAGACGGTAAAGAGTGGTATCTTATTGATGCTGAAGGAAAAACCCTTGGACGCCTTTGCTCAGAAGTTGCCAAAATTCTCATGGGCAAACACAAGCCGACCTACGTCACCAACTGCGGTGGTGATGGTGTGATCGTTGTCAATGCAGAGAAGATCAAAGTTACCGGAAATAAAGATGCTCAAAAAGTATACCGCCACCACACGGGCGCGATGAGCGGAATGAGAGAGATCCCTTACCGCACAATGCTTGCACGCAAGCCAACTGAAATCATTACACGAGGCGTTAAAGGAATGGTTCCTCACACTCGTTTGGGTAACGAACAGATGCGCAGCTTGAGAGTGTTTGCTGGACCTGAGCATGACCTCCAGGCGCAAAAGCCCATCGCAGTAAATTGTTAATTAACGTGAAATGTTAAACGGATAGATTAGAGTATGTCAAAATTGAAAGAGAAAGAAATTGTAGCTACTGGAAGACGTAAAACCGCGGTAGCGAGTGTAAGAATGAGAGATGGAAAGGGTGCGATCATTGTCAATGACCGACCATTTGAAACCTATTTTCCTCTCGAACTACAGAGAAAGACTATCCTTTCCGCGTTTGAAAAAATCGGTGGAAATAGAGGACATGATCTTCTCGTTCGCTTGAAAGGCGGCGGTCTCGAAGGGCAAGCTACTGCGCTTTCCTTAGCAATCGCACGAGCTCTCGTTGCTGAAGACGAAACAACACGCCCAGCTTTGAAAGCTGCTGGCTTGCTGACACGCGATCCTCGTAAGAAAGAACGTAAGAAATACGGTTTGGCTGGTGCTCGTAAGCGCTTCCAGTTCTCTAAGCGTTAATCGTTATCTTGTATTGCAGCCTCAAAAATATCTATTTTTGAGGCCTTTTTTATGTTACAAAATTCTTTAATTATTGCAGATCAGAGGCTTGAATTCATAGAGAGAGGCTTAGAGGCCACTTTTAGAGGATTTAAGAGACTTCCTCATTATCAATTCCTATTAATTCCCATTTATAAATTTTGTGCAGCAAGGGTAGGAAATGCCGCAGCTGCTGCTCTCACTTTTTTGGCAGGCGACCTACTTCTTCACCAAGCATTAGGATCTTTTATAAACTGCTACTTCATGCCCGAAGGCTTTTGCCAGTTTGAGATTCGATGGCAAATCACGTTGATCTGGTGCGTAGTGATGGCATTCCCTGTAGTCTATGTGAAATTTAAACGGGAGAAACTCTCGGTCGCATTTTAATGAATGTGTCTATGATGAGTGTTATCTTCAATATATTTTGAACTGTCGGGGAAGAAAAATAATCCTAGAAGAACAACGAGAAAAGAGATAAAAAAACCGATGATTTCCGGTGCGATGTAGAGTTTGATGTCGTAGATACTTTGATAAGCCACAAGGGTGAGCCAAACAGTGGTGCTTAAAATCATCGATGCGAGAATGCCGATATGGCTCGTTCGTTTCCAAAACATGGTCGCAACCAAAGGGAAAAATACGATCACCATCGTGACTTTTCCGCTGTCCTCTACGAGCGTATGAATGGAACTTGTTGAGAATAGGGCGAACAAACAAACAAAAAGAGTGACTGCCACCAAAGTCATTCGGACAACGAGCAGATTGGATTCTTTGGGAAAAATTTCGCCAAATACATTGCGGCTCAGTACTATCGAAGTAGCGAGCAAAGTGCCTGATGCGGTAGATAGGATGGCAGCAAACAAAGCGCTAAAGAAAAATACCTGCACAAATTTTGGCACATGTTTTAAGACAAAGTCTGCTATGTACAGGTTGAAGTCTTCAGGCATCTTTCCGCTGGAATCAAACTGCATTTTGGTTGCAGCTACAACGATGAAGATGGGAATCAACGTTATGATGAGATAAACTACGCCGCCAAGTAGCGTGCTTTTTACCGCTACATCTGCATTTTTGGCCGAAGTAATCCTCTGAAAGGTGTCTTGCTGGGGAATCGTCCCCAAAATCATGCTTAGGAGAACGCCGTATAAATAGGTATAATTTGGATAGTGTGAGTCAAAAATCACAGACATCTTGTCTTTATTGATTGCAAATTCGATGACAGGCATGAAACCACCCGCCTCCTCCATAATTAAAACTAGCATGAAAAGAAGCGAGACGACGATGATAGAAGCTTGAATAAAGTCGTTGATTGCAACAGCTAGCATGCCTCCCTTAAATGTATAAACGATGCAAATGATTGCTCCCAACACAATCCCTGCGTCTACGGAGACTGTGTTGTTCACTAGCATTGATAAAGTCCCTCCAAAAGCAAGAAACTGTGCAGCAATCCATCCTAAATAGGAAAGCGCGATGGCTAAGCCGGCAAGTATTTCAACGGTTTTTCCATAATGGTTGTAGAAGTAGTCTACAATTGTAATGGTGCTCATGTTGTAAAAGCGTCTTGCAAAAAACAATCCCAGGATCGTTAGACACAAAAAGGAGCCGATGGGGTCTGAAACAACACCAATGAGCCCATGTTCCATAAAGGATTCCGGTATGCCAAGGATCGCTTCTGCGCCAAACCAGGTGGAAAACACAGTGGCTGTAGAAACGTACAACGGAAGAGAGCGGTCTGCAACTGCATATCCCTTGATCGTGCTCACATGTCGGGACATGTACAGTCCAACAAAAGATGTCGCTATGATAATGATTAAACTATAGGTGAGGACTTCCATTCACTTTCCTGTAAAGTACAACTAGTTACCACAAATTTTTTAAAAAAGTAAGTGCTTTAGTTTAGGCTTAAATCTTCGGGGATCATTGAGAGGGTGGCGTATTTGCCGCCCATTTCTCTAAGGAGTGTTTGCCAGAGTTTGTCCGGGGCTGTTTGGAAGATATGTTTTTCTGAGGCTGGGTGAAGGAACCAGTGACCGTCGAGGAATTCTCGTTCCAGTTGTCCGGCGCCCCAGCCGGCGTAGCCGAAACAGAGGAAAATGTGTGGGCCGTCCTCTTCTGCGACAGCTTGATGGAGGAAATTTAGGTCGCCGCCAAGAAAGACACCTTTGCACACTTCGAGCGTTTGTTTCGGGAGCTCGGGATTTGTGTGTAAGAGCATCATTTGGTTAGGTTGGACAGGGCCGCCTGCGCGGATGCTAATATTAGGGTTGAGGATCTCGCTTGAGCTCAAGATCTCTTCAGGAAGCTCCAGTTCTAAGCTCTTATTGATCACCAGGCCAAACGATCCGTTGGCGTTGTGTTCGCACACTAAGACCACAGATCTAAAGAAGAGCCCCCCATCAATATCGGGAGTCGCGATCATGAAGGAGCCTTTTTCAATCTGGGAGTAAGGAACCTGTTCCACTAATTTCTCTCCAGATAGAGCTCGGTTTCATATAGATTTCTGTCAGCTACTTGTTCGTTATACATTTCTAGCGACTCTTCCATCGTTTTGACTCTGCGGAGCAGTTCAGCAAACACTTTGCGGAATTCCCCATCATCCATGTAGCAGCAATCAAAGTCTTGG
>JBKEAL010000011.1:0-1150 GCA_047972195.1 Parachlamydiaceae bacterium | reverse complement strand
CAGCATTTTTGAACCGATTTGGAATCGAAACTATATTGACCACATTCAAATCACAGTTGCCGAAACCTTAGGTGTGGAACAACGCGGCGGATATTACGACCATGCCGGCGCGTTGCGTGATATGGTTCCGAACCATATTTTTCAGCTTATTACGCTTACTTCCATGGAGCCACCCGTATCATTTGAAGCAAACGCGGTGCGTGATGAACAAGCAAAAATTTTGCAGGCAATTCAGCCCTACACGCCAGAAGATGTTCTAAATAGCTCTGTTCGCGGGCAATACGGCGCCGGCTTAATAGATGGAAATACGGTGCCCGCTTATAGGGATGAACCCGGCATTGAAACCGGTTCAACAACAGAAACATACGCGGCATTGAAATTATCGATTGACAATTGGCGTTGGGCAGGCGTACCGTTTTATATTCGAACCGGTAAGCGATTGCCACGAAAGCACACAACAATTGTTATTCAATTTAAGAAGGCACCGTTTGTATTGTTTCGTGATACGCCGGTTGAAAAACTCACAAGCAATAGAATAGTCTTGCATATTCAACCCGATGAAGGCATTACGTTGCACTTTGGTGCTAAGATACCGGGTCCGCGTGTTAGCATGGGTGCCGTTGATATGGATTTTGATTATTCTGAGCATTTTGAGGAAAAAATTTCTACGGGGTATGAACGACTCTTATATGATTGTATGATAGGTGACGCAACACTTTTCCAGCGTGCGGATATGGTTGAAGCAAGCTGGCAAATTGTATCGTCAGTTTTAGACGTGTGGGATGCATTGCCCGCGCGTAATTTTCCAAATTATGATTCGGGCACTTGGGGTCCGAATGAATCCGATGAATTGCTTGGCAAAGACGGGCGTTCATGGAAAAACGATATTGCATGAGTGAGATAAGAATCCATTCGGGTTTTGAAGCCGCCGAACGTGATGCGGCAGTTGAATTTGTAAAAACCGCGAATGAAGCGATTAAGCAACAAGATAAATTTACGGTAGTTCTTTCAGGTGGAATGACACCGCGGGAACTCTACAGTTTATTGGCAAGCAACGAATTTAGCGCGGAAGTTGATTGGGACAAGGTGTATTTCTTCTTCGGCGATGAACGCGATGTTTCACCAATGTCAGACCAAAGCAATTACCACA
>JBKEAL010000002.1:0-2515 GCA_047972195.1 Parachlamydiaceae bacterium | reverse complement strand
CCTTTGAAAAGTTGCTTGGCAAAGGAAGGTTTTTTCTGTTCAGAAAACAAGAGTTCTTCTGCTAATTTTTTCGTGTCTTTATCGAGCATTGTCCCCCTTGAAATGCGCACTGCCTGCGCTCTTCTATATACAATTAAACTCTATTTTTAAGAACAATATTTATTGAAATTTATAGAGTAGTCGCGTATGCTTATTCTTTATTTGGAGAAATATGAAAATTTTATGGCTTATTACGTCACTTTTACTGACAGCCGCCAGCTTTGCAGATGAGGAGTGCAGCACCTGTGCAAGCCGCTTCGACGTCGGCCCCGCCTTTGCAAGCATCGACATGTTGGAATCAGGCCACACAAAACGCACCTTAAACCTTTGGGGCGTAAGAGCAGATGCCACCATCCTCATTTGGAAAGGTCTTTGCATTAAGCCAACATTCCTCTCAGTAGACGGAAACGCCAACCTGAATTCCGGCTCGATTGCCTTAGGATTCTGCTTCCCTATCGTAGATAAAGTGTCTGTCACTCCAAGCTACGGATACACAGAAACCCGCTTTAAATCGAGAATCAACTTCCGCGAATTCAACCTCTTAAATCTTCGAGAAAAATTCCATTCCAAAGGGCAGTTTGTTGCTGTTGATGGCTGCTGGACCTTCATCCCCGGAGCGCGCGTTTATGCCGGTTTCCAATGGGCTTGGTCTCGCGTACATACAACTGTTCGGCCTTTATATAAAGTAACACAGCACTGTCAAGGCCCTAGCTACTCGGGATGCCTTGAATATGACCTCACTCCCTGCTTATCTATTAATATTGCAGGGGCTTATAATCTCTCCCTCTCCAAAGAAAAACATGGCCTTAGGGGTAAGGGAGGCAAACTAGGCCTAGTTTATTGGTATTAAAAATATGCAAGCACTTCCAGCAACCAACCCGGTATTATTTGATAAATACGTCTTCAACAGTGGTGAAAAGATCCCTGAAGATCTCGATCTCAGCGGCGCTTTATGCTTTAACCGAGATGAAAAACGCGCTACTCACCTGCATCGCATTCTTTTTTTAGTTCAAAAAATCTTTTATGCCATTTTTAGAAGAGGCGCCGACGCCAACATGACGCATGCCTGGATCTGCCTTGGCGATGAGCCTTCTGAGCCACTCGAAGTCATCCGTTTAAGAAATGGACGCTTTGAAGCCTGCCCGAAAAAACCAAAAAAAATCGCCGCCCACGGCATATTCACAGGCATTAATACCAGTTCTCGCGATTATCTGGACAATGACAAGGAAGTGTCTCAAGTACACATTTTCATCCCACGAGAGGATAGAATACGTCAAAAAATCGTCGAATACGCCAATCAGACTGTTTACAACCAAAAACCCGCTCCTTTAACTGATGAGCAACTTCAGCAAGCGGAAACGTTCAAGAGAATCCTTGAAACTCCCGATGCGGATAACAAAAATTATGCAAGGACAGAGCTTCTGAAGCTTGCCATTTTGGACATCAACCACAACGAGTCCACCATCGTCATCAAAACGCAGCCGGAGCTCGCACTGTTTATCAAAGAGTGCGTCGACGCCCATTGCGGAAGGACGATCATTGGCTGCCAGGCTGACAATAATACCGTTACGATCACACCGAAGTCGGAAAAGAAAATCGCAGACATCACGCGCGAGCTGAAAAACACCCTTGGCATAAAAGAGCGATTAAAGATGTCCATCCCCGACATGATGAAAAGCGCTTTTCACCCCTCCACAACGCCTAAAAAGAAAAAGATCAAGCGCACAGCCCTTGCGATCGCCGACCTTGTTCGAGGAGATCAGGTTAAAGACCGAAAAAACAATCCACGCGCCTTTTTCTGCACCCCCTACGTGATGATGATCGCTCAAGCCTCTCTCATCGTCAACGAAATGAGCGAAAAACAGATCGCTCGCGTGCAACACTCCGAGACGCGCGAAGAGGCAGCCAAAATGATCTATCAGTGGTTAAAAAGCGACAAACGCTCCCTCGGTCAGAAGTTCAAAATCAACCCGATCTGGCAGTTCAACTTCCGCTTCGGCATGACCGGCGACGCCGTCCAACTCCTCGACCGGTTTTGCGAAAAGCACGAAGTGGAAGTGATCAGCAAAACTCCAACCCAAGAGCCCAGCTCCCCCTCCGCCTCCAGCTCCTCTTCGTAACCCGCGGCCTGAAATTAAAATAAGGTTTGTTTGACAGCTAGAAAAGACACACGGGAGCAAACGACTACAAGGGGGTGCCAATATCATGAGCCAATCTATTAATAAAGCACTTGCTAATTTAAGATATGCGAATTTTATCGTCATCTTAGGAAGTGGTATCACATGGACTGGCCTCAGCTATGATTTAGCTACGCAGTTTCATGAGCCAAGATTTATAGCTTTTATGCAAATCCTTTGTAAATGTTCACGGGGTACCCCCGCGAACATTTTAAAAAGAATGAGCAGCAGATATGAAAGGAGCTGTCCGATTTAGGTAAAATGCCTTGACTGTTTCAGTGATAAAAGCCAAAACATTC
>JBKEAL010000224.1:0-19761 GCA_047972195.1 Parachlamydiaceae bacterium | reverse complement strand
GCCCTCAATCGTCTTCATCCACGCAGGGCCGGCAATTCTTGCTCTGCTCGCCTTGTATATTTCGCGTTAGTGATTTACTATTGAATTTTTAATATTACACATATTAAAAATTACAGTTTATTGTGTCTATTAAAGGCTGGCTTCTAGTCGCTCTATCAGCGCCTGAATCGATGCTTCATTCTGATCCTTAGTCTCAATCCATTTAGAAGGTCCCCAACCGTTTGTGCCTGCTCTATAAATCGGACAATAGTCTCGGATTTCATTTTTAGTTTTAAGTGCTTCGATGCTTTTTAGTGAGTTTTTAAAGTCGGAACCGCTGAATCTTCCGAAGCTGACTACGAGAATAATAGGTCGTTTATCCAAGCTCTTAACGTGCGGTGCAAGCTCATGTTCTACAAAAATTCTAAATGTATTTATTGGACGACCGTCTTCAGAAGTCGTGGTCACTATGTAGGTTTCATTCGCAGGAAGCTGCTGTAAGATTTCGTCTGGAAGCTTACATATGTAGGCCTCTTGGGTTCCCCAATCTGTTAAGTAGGTAATTTCTCTTTGGGGATGAGCGGTTTCTTGTCGCGTGACTTGTTCAGTTGAGAAGACCTGGTCAAAGCTCTCGCATACCTTTCCCCATTGCTTTAGGTGGCGGTGTGCGTGGGTTTTTTCATCCAGGTTAAAGTAATGAACGATTTTGTTGCGAAGGAGCTCCTTTTTATCCTCATGGATGCCTTGTAGGGAGTTTCCTTCAGTGAATAGGTAATCGACGACCTTTCTAAAGCGAAGGGCAGGGTAGCCGATTTTCTTGAGGATACGTCCCAGGAAGGGAATTTTGAGGGCTTTAAGTTCTCTTGCAACAATGTGACGGTCCTCTCCTCTTCCGCTCATGACAAGATACATGCCGCTGTTTGGATCAAAATCGTTCAGTTGACGGATGTCAGAATCTTTCATAGAGGTGCTCCTTATTCGGTTTCGGGTTGTTCGTTTAATAAGCGAATCGATTCTAAATTTGCTTCTTCTGTTGGCTCCCAACCCGATTGTGAATCAGTTTGTTGAAAATTCAGGAAATCATAGTAGAGCGGGCAGTAGGTCATTGGAGGTAATGTGTCGAGACGTTTTTGAATTCTTACAGGCATTTGCTGGCAGCCCCAACTCCCTGTATGATCGCTAACGAGCAAAATGATCGGCTGATCTATCGATTCCAGCTGTTCAATCATGCGGTTGATTTCTCTTTCAGGAAGGGTATCTATTTCTTCCTCTGTCAGGATGGAGTTCATGAGATTGATCAGAAAGTAATTTCTGTTGCGAGGAAGCTCACTCAACAGCGATGCAGGCAATTGTGTGACAGAATCGAGGTAAAGATCGAGTCCGAGACTCGAAGTTGCTATCTCAATCGAAGGAGGCTGTGGCTTTTGGGGCGCTTCTATTTCAACTGAAGCCTCTTGTTCCGACTCATGAGCTTCTAAGAACAGCGCAGCGTACCTTTCCTGCACTCTTTCCCATTCCTTATCATGCTTTAAAGCCTGTCCATAGGGCGTGAGTTTGAAATAACCGTTGATGGCGCCTTGAAGCCGTGTTCGATATTTTTCCTTAACTCCCTGCATCGAATTTTCATCGTTAAATATGTAGTCAACGACCTTCATAAATCGAAAGGAAGGATAGAAAATCTTTTGGAGAATGCGTCCCAAGAACGGGATACTAGCTCCTCTCAAATGTCTGCGCTCTATATGCTCATCATCGCCTTTTCCCTTAAGTACGAGAAAATCCCCATGGCTAGGATCGTAATTTTTAAGTGCTGCTATGTCTCGGTCGTTCATGCTTCCTCTAGTTGCGAAATCATATCCTGAATGGATTCTCGATTTTTATTTTCATATTTTTTCCAGCCTTCAAGACGCGTTTCGGGATTGTAATTGACCATGCTTCTGAAAAGAGGGCAATAGCCTATTAGCGAACCATTTTCCTTCATTTCGTCCAGTCTACTATTCACTAATGATAAGTCTTCTGTATCTCCGCGCAATCCTCGGGTACCGTGACGATCTGGGAAAAAGACCACAAGCACAATGGGGTTTTCTATTGTTTTTAAGTGGTTTTCGATTTGGAGCATCGGGTATTGATCTTCTCTGCACCAGGCATTTCCTGCACGGCTTTCTGCGGTCATGGTTGAGATGATTACGTAACTTCTATCGGGAGGAAGTTGTTCAAGTAACGACGGAGGCAAATCACACAATAAGTTGTATTCTTTAGAATTCGCCTCTGGATAAAGTGGATGAACCGCGATATTTCTAACAGGGGCTTCTTCAGATTCGGTTTCATCTGGGAAACAAGCGGCAAATTGCCGGTTAATCTTACTCCACAGACTTTTATGCCTGGTCGCTTCGCCCTCGTCATCTATTCGGAAGTATTGGGCCATTTTTTCTTTAAGCGTCTCTATTTGAGCGACTTCATTCTTGGAAATATAATCGATGACCTTCTCAAATCTGAAAGAGGGATAAACAATCTTCTGAAGAATGCGTCCCAAGAAAGGAATTTTTGCTCCTCTTAAGTGTCTGCATTCCAAATGCTTATAATCGCCCTTTCCCTTTAAAACAAGATAGTCTCCATCATCAGGATTAAATTTGTTAATAGCAATTCTGTCCAAATCATTTAACATAAAAACATCCTCATCATCTGGATAATTATAATATAAAATAAATTATTTGCCAATAAATTGAGGTGAAAGAAACTCAGCGAGCCTACTCCTAATGTGCTAGTTCCAGGATTGTCGCTCTTTTTCGACGTGCTGAGCAGCTTCAATTGTTCGTTTTTTGCCTAGACCCCTTAATCGAAGAATCGATCGATTTTGAGAGGTTTCGAGGGCTAATTTTAAAAGATAAATAATTTCATTCGATAACGAACGATGATTTCTATGCGCCTCCTGCATTAAAAATTGATATAAGTCTTCTGGAAAATCCTTAATATCTAAGATCGCCATACTTAACTGAGCAACCAGTAGGTGGCGATGGAGAGGTAAATCATTGTTGTGATGACGTCGGTTAGGGTTAGGACGACGGGGCCGGAGGCGATTTTGGGGTCGAGTTTGAAGGCGTGGAGGGCGATGGGGACGATGGAGCCGAAGAGGACGCCGAAGAGCATTGAGGTGAAGATGGCTGAGGCCAGGATTAGGGCAATTTCCAGCCCTTCTTGCGAGAGCAAGATGATGAGGCCGACGATGGCGCCGCAGGCGAGACCGAGTAGGAGGGCGAGCCGTATCTCTTTTCTGGAGCGTTTGATCACTTTTTTCCAGTTGATGCCTCTAAAATGGAGGAATTGGATGCTGATCGAGGTGGATTGCATCGAAACGGATTCGCTTAGGGTGAGGACGAGTGGAATGAAAAAGGAGATAGCAACCACTTGGCTTAAGACATCATCAAAAAAAGTGGAGATAAAGGCGCAGGAAAGACCGCCGCCGATGTTGCAAAAGAGCCAAGGCAGACGACGCTTGAATTCTCCAAAGGTGGAATCAGCACGCAGCTCTTCTAAAGAAAAACCCACGAGTTGGAAGATGTCGTTGTAGTTGCTTCCCTTGGAAAGTTTATCCCCTTGCGATTTGGTGATTTCAAACACGCCTTGAAGCTGGTTGTTTTGATTCACCACAGGCAAGGCGAGAAGTCGATGCTTGAGCAATTTCCTCAAGGCATTTTCAATCGTTTCTTCCTCTTGAATTGCAATCGGCTCCCGCAGCATCAAATTGGCAATCGGGGCTTCTTTAGGAGAGAAAAGCAGGCTTCTCGTAGAGAGAACCCCATCCAGCACCCCATTTTGGTCGATGCTGTAAATGTACTGCGTGTCGTTATGCATCTGGCAGCGGCTCAGATGCTCAACAGCTTCTGAAACGGTGAAATGGTCGTGCAAAACCGCATCCGGCGGCGTGATGTAGTCTTTGATACAATCGTTGCGTATCGCTTTCAATTCTTGCATAGCAAGACTACCATAAGGAGAATTTGATTATTGAGCAAATGGAAGCCCACTCCAGACGGAGTGGGCTTGATTAGAATTAAGCTAAAGTCGCTTTGCGGCTGAGTTTTAGCTGGCCTCTTTCGTTGATGTCCAAGACCTTGACGCTGACTGTGTCTCCTGATTTGACCAGGCCGTCCAGGGTTTGGATTCTGGTGTGGTCGTATTCGGAGATGTGGCATAGGCCTTCTTTGCCGGGAAGGATCTCGACGAACATGCCGAAGGCGACGACGGAGGTGACTTTACCTGTGTAGGTTTTGCCGATCTCCACTTCTGCGGTGATGCCGTTGATGATCGCTTTTGCTTTTTCGATGCCTTCGAGGTTAGCAGAAGCGATGCTGATCAGGCCGGTATCGTCGATGTTGATTTCGACTCCGGTTTGCTCGATGATCGCACGGATCTGCTTACCGCCGGGTCCGATAACCGCAGCGATCTTGCTTGGACGGATCGTCATGGTTTCGATACGTGGAGCGTATTTAGACATCACTTCTTTATGCTTAGGCACAACTGCAAGCATCTTGTCGAGGATGTGTGAACGGCCAGCTCTTGCCTGATTCAGTGCTTTACGCATGATCTCAGGTGTGATGCCTTCCACTTTGATGTCCATCTGGAATGCGGTGATTCCTTCGTGGTCGCCAGTGACTTTAAAGTCCATGTCGCCAAGAGCATCTTCGATGCCCAGGATGTCAGAGAGGATAACGAATTCTGAGCCTTCGAGGATCAAGCCCATCGCGATACCTGCAATAGGACGCTTGATTGGCACGCCGGCATCCATCATCGCTAAGCAGCATCCGCAGACGGTAGCCATCGAGGAAGAACCATTAGACTCTGTAATGTTGGATTCGACGCGGATCGCGTAAGGGAACTCTGTTTTTGCAGGAACAACGGCGCTAAGCCCCCTTTCTGCGAGTTTTCCATGGCCCACTTCACGTCTTCCCGGAGCGCCGATTCTGCCGACTTCGCCCACAGAGAAAGGAGGGAAGAAGTACTGGAGGTTGAAGCGCTTGGCGCCTTCGCCGTGCAGGTCTTCATAGCGCTGAGCCATGCTGTCGCCGCCCAAGGTGCAGACGCACATAGCTTGCGTTTCACCGCGAGTGAAAAGCGAGCTGCCGTGTGCTCTTGGAAGGAGCGCTTGCTCGACGTCGATCACGCGGATGTCAGTCGTTGAACGGCCATCGCTGCGCAAGTTTTCTTTCAGAACCATTTGACGCATCAGCTTTGAGCTGACCGCTTTCAGGGCTTTGTCGATGTCGCCTTTTGCGTATTTTGCCTCTTTGCCTTCCGGTAAGAGATGCGCATACACTTCCTGATTTGCCTTGGCTAGAGCATCTTCTCTCTTTTTCTTCTCAATGACGCGAAGGGCTGGAACTAGATGCGGAGCCGCCAGTTTTTCTACTTCATTTAATAGGTCTTGAGGGATCGTTTTAAGTTTGCTTAAGTGCTTCTCTTTGCCGACCAGTTTTTGCAATTTGGAGATAGCGAGGCAGATCTCTTTGATCCAGTGGTGACCAAACTCGATCGCTTCCATTACTTGCGTTTCAGTCAAGAATTCGCAGAAGCCTTCGATCATCAAGACAGCATCGTCTGTTCCTGCGATCATCAGATCGAGTGTCGATGTCTTCATTTCTTCATATGTAGGGTTAGCGACCAGTTTGCCGTTGATTAGTCCAACTCGAACGCCTGCGATCGGCTTGATCAGAGGGATTTCAGAAATTGCGAGGGCTGCTGAAGTTCCGCAGATAGCTAATGGTTCCGGCAAGTTGACGCCGTCATAAGACCAAACAAAGGAAAGCACTTGCACTTCATTATAGTAGCCTTCTTGGAACATGGGTCTAAGTGGACGGTCGATGAGTCGGGAGACAAGCGTTTCTTTCTCAGAAGGCTTCCCTTCGCGCTTAATGAATCCACCTAAGGTTTTACCTGCTGCAGATTGCTTTTCCTGATAGTCTACTCTTAAAGGGAAGAAGTCGGCGTCTTCAGCCGCTTCAGGCGCTTGGCACGCCGTATTGAATACGATCGTTTCGCCACATTTAACTAAAACGGCACCGCCGGCTTGAAGGGCGATTTTTCCTGTTTCAAAGGTGAGTTCTTTTCCGTCGACAGTGACAGAAACCGATTTTTTTTCGCGTTGCATTTCTATAGTTCTCCTTAGAAATTGTAATTTATATATAGGTGAGGGAAGGAGAAATAGAACTCAGAAAACACGCTTCAAGAAATTGAAGGGAGGTTTCTGATCTCTATTATTCACCTTCCCATTGTGATCCGGCGCAAGGATTCTTGCGTCGGACCTTATGTCATATCAGCGTCTTAAACTGAGTTTTTTGATCAATGATTGATAACGTTTTGTGTCTGTGGAATTTAAATAATCCAACAAGCGTCTTCTTTGTCCAACCAACTTAAGTAGAGCTAAACGGGAAGTGTGATCTTTTGGCGACCTTTTTAGGTGGTCGGTCAATTCGGCAATTCTCTCAGTAAGAATAGCGATTTGAACATCCGCAGATCCAGTGTCCTTCTCGTGAAGCTGGAACTTCTTGGTGATTTCTTCTTTTGTGCCTTTATCTAGAGACATTCAGCGAATCCCCCGTCATTTTTCGTGATTAAAGCTCAATTGTACCATAAGCAACAAATGAAAGCAAGCTTGATCAAACTTTTGTGTCTAGAATTACCTCTACAAAAGGAGGATGCTTGCGGGTAGGATCTTTTCTTAGAGCCACTTTAAAGGGGATGGTAAGCGCTCCTTCATGCTTTGCCTTTTGAAGCGCATCGAAAATATCTTTTTGCAGCGATTCATCGGGTTTTCGACCCTTAAATTTTTTCAGCAAGGCATTAAGATAGGACTGTTCCTGCCTCGGAATGATCGTTTTTCCATAAAAGGGTTGATGTTCGCTCATTGAAATATTTCACCCATCCAGGTATTCTTCATCCTTTAAACATTGAGGTAAACCCATGAGAAATGAATCTACGCACCGCGAGAAACTCACGCTGTTGGCTGAATGGATGCCAGCAATCATCGAATCTGTCAAGAAAGATTTGAGAAACGAACACTTGAAGCACGACTTCGACTTTATTAAACGTTTTTTCACGACAAAAAACGTCCATAAAGCGGAATTGGATGAAATGGTGCAAGCGTACCAAAAAGGCGTGCAAGAGGCAGAAAATGGCGAAGAGCTGGGAGAGTTCATTGCGCACCGCTGGATCTTCCGTCATAGCGACATTTACAACCATTTTGAAAAGGCTCTATCGGCAGTAAACCCCGATTTTACAGCAATCACTGAAATCAGCGATGACGTAAGTGCGCGCATTTAAGAGGAAGCTGTCAAAGAGTTTGGAAGCCGCAATGTGTACATCTTCTCCGTATTCAATGCAGTGGCATTTTCTGATAAGCAGTTGAAAAATCTGGCAGCTCAAGCTTCTAAAGAAGAGAAATTCAAGCAGGAAGCGCACGTGGTGCAGCAGGAAGCAAAGAGCGTAGAGCAGATCAAGCGCCATTGTGAGCAGGAAGTGTCTCGTCTGACAGATAAATATGAGAAAAAGTTACTTGGAATGCAGAAAAAATATGCGATCGATACAGCTCAATTGAAAAAACAGATCGGCATGCTGCAAAAGAAACTGGAAGGGGCAAAGGTTTGAGTTTCCCTTTCCAGATCATCCCGCAAAATGAAGCCGAGCAGTTCATGCTGGAAGCCTTGAAAGAGGCTTGGAAGGCATTTAAAGACGAAGAAGTGCCGGTCGGTGCCGTATTGGTCAAAGACAACCGCGTCATCGCCAGAGGTTACAATCAGGTAGAAAGGCTGAAAGACGCTACAGCTCATGCGGAGATGCTCTGTGTAACAGCCGGAGCGTCCGCTTTAGAGAATTGGCGTCTGGCTGATGCGGTACTGTACACGACATTAGAGCCCTGCACGATGTGTGCAGGCGCTTTATATCTCTCGCGCGTCTCAAAAGTCGTTTATGGAGCTCCTGACATACGCCACGGGGCGTTGGGGAGCTGGATCAATCTTAAAGAGAAAAAGCACCCTACACATGAGTTTGCAGTGGAAAAAGGCGTCTTAGAAGCGCATTGCAGCGAACTTTTGAAAATGTTTTTCCAAAAAAGGCGCGAAAAGTGAACGAAGAACAGATCCTGGCTCTTTTGAGCGAACTTGAGGCTTCTCAGCAAAACACTCTTCTAAAGCTGGGGCGCCGTTTTGTGCCTCTACTGACGGAAGAGGACGTGCTTCAACCTAACGATTATCCCGAATTAGAGGAAAACCCTCATTTTCGCTACGAAGAGGGCATTTTGGCAGGCATCCGCACAGCTCTTATGGCCTTTAGATCAACTCTGAAATCATCTTCTGAAGCACCTCGAGCGTAAAAGCGCAGTCGCTATGCTGTGGAATGGTTGTATATAGCGTTTGTGTATGGACTTTGATGGTTTTATTGCCCCTAGTGCGCTCTTCCACTACACAACCAATGAAATTGGCCGGTGAATTTCTGCTGCCCAGCTTGCCCAGGTTGATAGTATCTATTTGTGAGCCCACTTCGATTTTTGCGTAGAATAAACCTGTGGATGTATCCCAAACAAGGGTTTGCGGAGCGATTTGATAATTTGTACTCAGCGTTCGCCCGGGCATTTTGACTTCGATTTGCATCGATTTCTGACCGGGATAGTTTTCCATCCATTCGAAAGTTTCATTGTATCCAAAATCTTTCACGTCCTCCTCAGAAGTTGAGGAGGTGGTTACAGACCATTCATCGGTTGAATCATAGGGAGAGCTATCCCAGGTGGCAGATTTTGACTCCTCTAAAAGAGGTGGCGGCTGAGAATGCTGCCTGCAAAATAGCTTTTGGATCAGCTTTGCGAAAGGGAGCATGTACAAAAGGCAAGTCTTAATGGACTTTTCCTTTAAATGCTTCCGGTAACTATCAGGTTCGGCTTCTATGTGTCGAAACCGCCGTTTTTGAATCAGATCGATGGCGTTATTGATCAAACCGGCAAAGACGATGTAATCGAGTATTCGATCCCATGCAATTCTAATGCGTGCGATATCCATGGCCCATGGTTATAGCGCATTAGATCCTATCTATCAAGGAAACGGTGGACTGTAGAATGAGAAAACGCTGCTTAGGTTTGACCGCCTGATCAAGTGCTCTTTCGCCTTTGATCGCGATAGAGTCAAGGCAATCGATGCCTTTAAGGTCGCCTACTCTTTTTAACTGCTTCTTCTTTCTCTTATAACGGTCAAGGAGTAGCTCTCTTTCACTTCTTAGACAGCAGCCGACCCACAAAGATGCGACCCCGAAAAGAGATGAAAACAAGGAAACAAGGCCTTTGAAGGGAGCTGCCCATTGCATAAGCGTGATCGGCAGTGCCAAAATGCCCGATTTACAAAAAATATGCGCCGCAAGATAGACAAAAGTGCAGCCCAAGCTCAGAAAAAATACTCTGTAAAGGAGGATTTCTTGCCTTTTGGCCTTTAAATCCTCACCGAGAGATTTTACTACTTCAATTTTTGTCGCAAACGCATTATTAATTTTAATGTTCATAGTGTAAATTGTAATATACTAATTATTAAAAATCAATAAAATTGTTTATTTCATTAGTTGTTCTGTGTAGCGAATCAATAAGCCATACTGATCTTTGGTTTGTACCATCATCAAACTGCGTTGCTGTCTTGCCTGAAGAATCAAACCGTTGACCCATTTTACCATCTCGGAGCGATCTTTTGGCGCCGCATCTAGCTCAAACGCCTGTCTGATGGCGAGCCCAACAGCTGCGGTGCCGCTTCGCCCTACGCCGCCTCTGCAATGGATCCAGACAGGTCTTTCTGGGGCTGTATTGGAAACCTGATGCAGTGTTTCGATGAGCTGACTAAAGTCTTCAAGAGAAGGGGCGCCGTGGTCTGGCCAAGATTTGTAGTGGTATCTTGCGATTTCTCCTTCAGTATTCTCTTTATGGATCAATTCTTCGTCATTTTTTGTGGCGACGATGCCGTTTACTCTATAGGTGCAATTTT
Organism: Parachlamydiaceae bacterium; assembly: GCA_047972195.1. Lineage (GTDB taxonomy): Bacteria > Chlamydiota > Chlamydiia > Chlamydiales > Parachlamydiaceae > CAZSDA01. The sequence continues at coordinate 9,781 of JBKEAL010000224.1, read as the reverse complement.
CAATCAGATGGCCTTCACTACCTAAAAATTGAATCGAAGCCTCTGTGTGGATGGTATGGAGGTGTACTTCTTTTAAGCCGATTTTCGTTACGTAATGTTCATCCTTGTCTACAGGATAATAACGTCTGAAGTTCGTGTCTCCCTCGTGAGTTAGGTCGAAAATGGCAAGCGCTTTGGTTTCCAGTGCTGTGATCCAGAACTCTGCTTCGTTTTCGACTTGAGGCGCTTGAGCACACACAACCTGAACGACGTTTTGCCCAAGATTAAATTCGATGTGGTTAGCGTGTACGCGATTGGCCGGAAGAGGAGAAAGGGCATCTCCACCTTTTTCTCCAACGTGGGTTCTGATCGGGCAAGTCACATTCGTATAACCGATAATGTGAGGGCCAGGTCTTGAGCTCACTCTAAAACATTCTTCATAAACAATTTTTGCAGTTGCTTTTTCGTCGAGTTTAAAGAAAAGGTCTTTGATCTGTTTATCTGTTAATGAAAATTCTGTTATATTCGGCAGACTTTTATATGGATCGGAAGAATTGATAACGTTCATAGTCATCCTTTATAATTTGTTTTTTGATTGATTATAGTTTGTTTTAATTAATAAATCAATTATAATATAGAGTTTTGTGGAGGATTTAATGATTAACGATACTCTCAGTTTTATGAAGAGTGCGACAGCTGATCAAACACGCAGCTATCACTATCAAGGTTTGCACAACGGAGCGTTTTTCCGCCTGATGCGTCGCATCACTTCTGCCGTGAAAAACTGCTTCAGTCCTTTAGCGAGGAATCTGTTCCCAAAAGGCCCTGAGTTTGTGGTTTACTTGGTTAATACTGGCGACGTGCCGGTAGAAAGGATGCAAAGATACACGACATTATTCCTTAATCGCGTATTGAAAACTCGAGTGCAAAGAAGAGTTGAAATAATCAGTTACAACGATTTTCAGAATACAGAAGTTGAGGGAAAAAGATTCCTTACTTTCACAGTGCCTAGAGTAGAATCAACGGCTTTAGTTTACACAGGTACTCGTATCGGTCATTTTTTAGATCGTTGTTTGCAAGAACAAGAGGCTAGAGGTCTGGTTGCCTATTGGACTCCACATGGCGATGTGCTGGAATCGGAGGTGCGAGCGTGTGATCTTCAAGGGAATAGGTATCTCGACTTAGGCTCTTTCTGGACTCCTGCGCAGGATCAAAGATATAACGACAAGTTGGACAGAAATCTAAATACATGGCTTAGCCTGAAACATGGGGAAGAGTAATGAGAATAGGTTTGTTATGTAGTGTTTTAGTTGCGGTGATGTGTTTGTCAACGGGGTTTTGTAAGAATAAGGTGTTTTTATATGAAGAATTCTACCAAAACCAATCTTATGAGATGTTTGCGGCATCGATGCGCGAAGCGGCTGTTGAATTGTTATTTGAACCGAATCCAAAGGGGTTTAGTTGGGGCACACCAGCAGCTGCAAAAGCTGATTTCATAAAGTGTGGGTGGAAGTCTTTGGCGTCGCTGGTAGGTAAATTTTCCCTTTATGAGGCTTTAATTTTGAGAGATCATCCCGAATACATTGCGCCTTATCAAGCGACGTATCCTGAAATGGGTCTTTATGAACGGGCTGTATTTTTGCGAGCGATGCGTTCATTAGGGAGGCCGCTTGGCCCGGAGATTACCATCGACAGTGAAAAATTATACGATTTGGTCGCGGATCCTCAACTCAGGCACATTTCCTGGATTGATGACTATATCCTTCAAGAGGATAGCGACATAGATTTGATGCGTTATTGCTTTTTAGCGACGGGAGATGAGAAGTATGTAGTAAAGGCTGTTGAGTATTTGCAAAAGAAAACAATGGATGGAAGAGGGTTTTCGAAGAAATTTTACTTTGAATTTTCCATTTTTCCCGATCTGAAGGCAAAGATGAAGTCTTTGATCCTTTCTGACCTCAAATATCAGGACTTGTGTGAAGAGTTATTTCCTTCGCAGTAGGATCTTATTGCACTTATTAGGCAAATACGATAGAATCTGACCATTAAATCTGGAGAACCCATGAAAAAAAACACTCACCCTGATTACCAAGAAGTTGTCTTTGAAGATTCTTCTACTGGAGAGACTTTCATTATCGGCACAACATTGAAGCCGAAAGAGAAGAAGGTTGTTAACGGTAAGGAATATCCACTTTATAAGCTTTCTGTTTCGAACAAATCGCACCCATTCTTCACAGGAAACAAGCAGCTCGTCGACGCTGAGGGTAGAATCGAGAAGTTCAAGAAGCGTTATGCAGCTCCTGTCGCTAAGGCGGCTCCTAAGGCTGAGGAAAAAAAGACTGTTAAGTCCAAGAAGAAATAAGACGCTCTTAAGCCAAGCTCATGCTGGATAAAAAAATTGAGAAAGAGCTTTCCAGGCTGCTGGAAATTGAAGCGCAGTTGGGTGATCCCGCTGCGCTGAGCGACCAGAAGCGCTATCGGGAGCTTACTCAAGAGCATGCTCGGTTATCGGAAATCAAAGTCCTTGTCGAAGAGGGACGTCTGTTAGCAAAGCAGTTGAAAGACAATCAAGCTTTAGCTGCTTACGAACAAGATGAAGAATTCAAAGCGGTCCTCGAAGAGGACTCACTCCAATTAAAATCGAAAATGGAAGCCAGCGATCAGCGTCTTGCTGAACTGTTGGTGCCTCCAGATCCAAGAGATAACAAGAACGTGATTCTCGAGGTGCGGGCGGGGACTGGCGGTGACGAGGCTGCCCTTTTTGTGGGCGACTGCGTGAGAATGTACAAAATGTACGCTGACAAGATGGGGTGGAGCTGGGAGCATCTATCCAGTACGCCTTCTCCGATTGGCGGTTTTAAAGAATATATGATGGTCGTTTCAGGAGCCGGCGTGTACCGCTATTTGCGCTATGAAGGCGGTACTCATCGCGTCCAACGCGTGCCTGAGACGGAGGCGCAAGGGCGTGTACACACTTCTGCGATCACTGTGGCGGTCTTGCTTGAACCGGATGAAACTTCTGATGTTGTTGTCGATGAAAGAGATTTACGAGTCGACACCTACCGCTCATCAGGCGCCGGCGGTCAGCACGTCAACACGACAGATAGCGCCGTCCGCTTGACACACCTTCCTACGGGCATTGTCGTCTATTGCCAGGAAGAGAGAAGCCAGCACAAGAACAAGGATAAAGCGATGCGCCTCTTGAAAGCGCGCATTGCGGAGGCTGAAGAAGAGAAGCGGATGAAAGAGATTGCAGATACGCGTTCTCAGCAAGTGGGCTCCGGAGACCGTTCAGAACGGATCAGAACATACAACTTCCCCCAAAACCGCGTGACAGACCATCGAATCAATTTGACAAAGTATAACCTCGACCATGTAATGGACGGGGATTTGGAAGATTTCACGAAAGGTTTAGTCGCACATTATTACAAGCAGTCAGTAGGCGAGTGAAGACCCTTTTAGAAATTGTCAAACTTTCTGAAGAGTTTCTGGCGAAGAAGGGAATCTCTTCTGCCAAAAAGGAAGCAGAGATGCTCGTGAGCGGTGTTCTCGGAATGAGCCGGATGGATCTTTACCTCCAGTTTGAGCGCCCGCTCAATCAAGAAGAGCTCGACCGGATCCGCGAACGCTTGAAGAGGCGAGGGGAGGGTGAACCTTTGCCTTACATTGAGGGTGCAGTCGAATTTTACCGCTGCGATCTGCAGGTGAATTCTTCTGTTTTGATTCCGAGACAGGAAACGGAAGTCCTGGTCGATAAGATTGTTAAGGAATTAAAATTTTTGGACCTGAAAGGCAAGCGATTGCTGGATTTGTGCACAGGCTCCGGCGGCATCGGTTTAGCTATCAAGAAGGAATTTCCCGATCTCGAAGTGCTTTTAAGCGACATTTCTGAGGATGCGCTTCGAGTTGCTCAAGCCAATGCCCAGCGCAATCAGTTGGATGTGAAGTGCTTGCTCGGAGACTTTTTGGAGCCGCTGAAGATGGAGCGCGTCGATTTCGTCGTCTGTAATCCGCCCTACATTTCCAAAGAAGAATTTGAAGCGCTTTCGCCGGAAGTTAAAGAATTTGAACCGCATTTGGCGCTCTTTGGTGGAGAGGATGGATTGCGATTTTACCGACAGTTAAAAGAAAAGCTCCCACTGCATCTTTACCCTCACGGAAGAGTGTGGTTAGAGATTGGCGCTGCCCAAGGCGCAGCTGTTTCCGCCCTTTTTTCCGGCCCGGTTTGGAAGAAGGTTGTGCTGGAGAAAGACTGGTCTGGAAGAGATCGTTTCATTTCCCTTGAATTTGAATGAAATTTAGAGTACAATTTCCTCTATGCTTGGTGTTTTAACTGATAAAATGCATGGACTTTTGCGTAAATTGTCCGGCAAAAGCAAGCTCACCGAAGAAAATATTTCGGAAGCGGTAAGCGATGTGCGCATGGCTCTGCTCGAAGCAGATGTCAATTATGGCGTCGTCAAGAACCTTCTGAAGCGGGTGAAGGAAGCGGCGTTAGGAGATGCGGTTTTGAAATCGGTATCTCCCGGCCAGCAATTTGTCAAAGTGATCCACGATGAACTGTCTGCTTTGATGGGCGGTCAGGAAGAGGGGTTGAAGCTCGACAAAGGCAAGCTTTCGATCGTAATGCTATGCGGTTTGCAGGGATCGGGTAAAACGACAGCGTGCGCTAAGCTTGCGCGCTATTTGAAAAAGCAGGGGCTGGTTAAGAAGCCGCTGATTGCCGCCTGCGATTTGCAAAGACCGGCAGCGATCGAACAGCTGAAGACCTTGGCCGGACAGATTGATGTGCCGGTATTTACGATTCCTGGAGAGCAGAACCCGCTACGCGTTGTAAAAGGCGCTTTAGATGAGGCTGCAAAAGGGTTTGATCTTTTGATCGTGGATACGGCGGGACGTTTGCACATCGACGAAGAGTTGATGTCGCAGTTGTCCGGCATGAAAGATCTGTTGAGTCCGCACGAAGTGCTGTTTGTAGCTAATGCGACGCTGGGCCAGGATGCTGTCACTACAGCTGCAGCGTTCAATGAGCGGGTAGGAATTACAGGTTCGATTTTGACAATGCTCGACGGCAACGCTCGAGGCGGTGCTGCAATATCGATCCGCGAAGTGACTGGAAAGCCGTTGAAGTTTGAAGGTGTGGGCGAGAGGATCGAAGATCTACAGCCGTTTAACCCTCAATCGATGGCAGACCGCATTTTGGGCATGGGCGACACGATCAACCTCGTGAGAAAGGCGCAAGAGCATTTCGACGAGGAAGAAGCCAGCAAGATGGAAGAGAAGCTGAAAAACGCTTCGTTCACTTATGAGGACTATCTGAAGCAGATTCAGATGGTCAAAAAGATGGGTTCGTTGAAAGGATTATTGAGCATGTTGCCTGGATTTAGCCAGATGAAGGAGCTCGACATCAACGAGAAAGAGTTTTTTAAGATCGAGGCGATCATCCAGTCGATGACGCCCGGTGAAAGAAAAGAGAAGTGTGAAATGGTCCCTTCGAGAAGAAGAAGGGTCGCTAAAGGCAGCGGAACGAGAATCGACGATGTGGATAAACTGGTCAAATCGTTTACGCAAGCCAAAAAGTTTTTTAAGAATATGCCCAATATGAATCAGATGAAAGAAATGATGGGCGGAAAAATGTTTGGAAGATTTTGATTAGGAGGAATTATGGCTTTAAAAATTAGACTGCGCCAGCAAGGAAGAAACAACAGACCTTTCTACCGCGTTGTCGTAGCTGACGTGCGTTCACCACGCGACGGAAAATACTTGGAGTCTTTAGGATGGTACAACCCGTTCGAAACAGAAGCTGACCGTATCCTGTGCACTGATGCAGAGCGCATCCAGTACTGGATCTCTAAAGGCGCTGAAGTGAGCGAGAACGTGCAATCGCTGATTAGACGTACAGCTCCAAGCATCATGAAAGCAGAAACGCAAAGAGTAGTTCAGAAGAAAGCGAAAGCGCTGAATAAGAGAAAAGCGAGAGCAGCAAAGTCAGCAAAATAGATGCGATTTGATATCCTTTCCCTCTTTCCGGAGTACTTTAAAGGCCCGTTTGATGAAAGCATCATCGGTCAGGCAAGGGAAAAAGGGATATTGGAGATCGAACTTGTGGATATCCGCGATTTTGCGGAAAACAAGTGGAGAAAAGTAGACGATCGGCCTTATGGCGGGGGACCAGGAATGGTACTGATGCCGGAGCCGGTCTCAAAAGCGATACGCAGCTCGAAGAGAGAGGGAAGCCGAGTGATTTACCTCTCTCCCCAAGGGGCCCCTCTGACAGCAGAGAAGTGCCGCGAACTGGCCGCATGTCCTCATTTGATCCTGCTATGCGGGCATTATGAGGGGATTGACGAGCGCGTATTGGAAAAAGAGGTGGACGAAGAGATCAGCATCGGCGACTATGTTTTAAGCAATGGTTGCCTCGCAGCGATCGTGCTGGTCGATGCGATCTCCCGTTTTGTGCCGGGAGTGATAGGGGATGAGCGCGCTGTCGAGGAAGATTCCTTCGAAGGCGGGCTTTTAGATTGCCCCCATTACACAAGACCGGAAGAATTTGAAGGGGAAAAGGTCCCCGAAATCCTTCTGACGGGTAACCATCAGAAGATCGCCGAATGGCGAAAAAAGGTAGCGCTGGAAAAGACGAAAAAGGTCCGGCCCGACCTGTACGAAAGATTTATTTTAGGAGAAAGCAATGAGCAAACATCCCATCATTCAAAAACTTGAGAAAAAGAGCATGAAGAAAGCTCCCGGTGATTTCCACGTTGGAGACACTGTGCGCGTTCATATCCGCATTCTCGAAGGCGAAAAAGAGCGTATCCAGGTGTTCCAAGGCACTGTGATTGCAAGATCGGGTACCGGTATTTCCGAGACCTTCTCTCTGCACAGAGTGGCTTACGGCGAAGGCATGGAGCGCGTGTTCCCTCTGCATAGCCCATTGATCGCTAAGATCGAAGTGGTCAAGGAAGGCCATGTCCGCAGAGGCAAACTGTACTACCTGCGCGGCACATCCGGAAAAGCTGCTAAAGTTAAAGGCCGCCTGAAAGCAAGAGCTAAAGGCTTAGAAGTCGTAGAAGAAACAGAAGCTGCTCCAAGCGAAGCTTAAAGCTTCCGCATGGGCAAGCCCAATCTACTTCACTATGAAAAGCTTGCGCGCAAGGAGGGATTCTTGCGCGTGGCAGGCGTCGATGAAGCAGGACGTGGACCTCTCGCAGGTCCTGTCGTTGCATGCGCTTGCATCATCCCTTATGGCGTGTTCTTCCCGCTAGTTTATGATTCCAAACAGCTTTCCCCGAAACTTCGGGAAGAGCTGTTTTTAGAACTCACGTCCCATCCAAAAGTCGAGTATGGCATAGGTATCGTCTCTCATGAAGAGATCGACCGAATTAACATCGCCCGAGCGACTGAAAAGGCAATGCTCGAGGCTTGCAGCAAGCTCGCTTCCTCTCCCGATCTATTACTAGTAGATGGTGTAAAACTCCCTCACCCCACCGTTCCTCACAAAAAAATTATCAAGGGCGATACCCTCTCCCATTCAATTGCAGCCGCTTCCATTCTGGCAAAAGTGACTAGAGACAGAATCATGGTTGAGCTGGATACATTGTTTCCCGGCTACGGCTTTAAAAGCCATAAGGGGTATGGAACAGAAACGCATATGAAAGCCTTATCTGAACTTGGCCCCTGCTCTATCCATCGCAAGAGCTTCGCTCCAGTGGCTAAAAGCTTGTCTTAGATTCTTACGATGAAGCCTCTATCCAGGAGGATTTGGGTGAGGCGGGGCCTGTTTTCAGCGAAGAAATCTTCAAAGTTTTTGTAATCAGTCCCTAAATCTAAAGCTAGACATTGGTTCAAAGTGGCGATGCCGAGTGCATTTTGCACGTCAATCACTTTGGGGGCGGGGTTGGCCATGCGGAATGTTTGAGAATCAATGGAATTGTCTTTGTAGCCGCATCCTAAAACAGCTGAAATCAATTGATTGGTCCATGCCAAACGGTCTGGGGTTCCTTCCAAATCGACAATGTTTTCGTTTAGAATCTCGGAAAATTCTTCTCTGGGGCTTAAGTTTGCTTTTTTCCATTTTTGTGCAGCAGCCGTATGTTCAAAAACTGCAGGGAGTATTACATTTTTAATTTTATCGACTCTATGGTGGAGATCTTCGTTGTTTGGGATGCGTCGTTCCAGTTTTTCCAGGTTGGAGATGAGATTGTTCAGTTCTTTAAGAGACGTAGCCTTGGAAGCTCCTTTAGCGAGAGAGTCTACAGCACTGATGATTTTAGTTCGGTTGTATTGTCCGGTAATATGACGCCATATGCGCTTGAAAATATTAGGTTTAGGAAATTCGAGGTACAGGTCTTTACCTTTGACCCGGAAACGTGGGTTTTCAGGTAGAACTTGTGTAGTTAAATAGGCGCTTGATATTGGCTGCATGTCAAATCTCTTGTTACTATGTATGATAATACTAATAATTGATTTATCTAATCAATAAAATTCATCCGGTTTTCCTTAATCATAAGAGACGTGTATTAAGAAAAAATAAAGATAAAAGCATGTTTTGAGTTGACTGTAACGAAGTAAAGAGATATATCTTGAATATGAGTACCTTAAAAAGCATGACGGGATTTGGTCGCGCTGTATTGGAAAGCGGCGGGATCCAATGGAATGTGGAAATCAGCTCTGTCAATCGCAAGCATTTAGATATTAATTTAACTTTGCCTCGCCATTTGGGTCGGTTTGATCCTGCGGTGAGAAAACTGGTAGGGGAGAAGGTGTTCCGGGGTCATGTGATTTTACGCGTAAGTGCCTCATTCATCGAACGCGCCCCCTTGAAAGTGGTGCCAAATTTGGCGCTAGCTAAACAAGTGTATTCCGGATGGCAGGCGATCGCTCAGGCAGTCGGCATTTCAGGTCCACTTTCGTTGTCGCTTCTGGAAAAAGAATCCGATCTCTTCATTTATGAAGAAGACCACGCGGCTATGGAGGCCTGCGGGACCTCCCTTCTTGAGGCTGTCAAGTTGGCTTTGAAGCCATTTATGGAAATGAAGGATCTGGAAGGAGCTTTGCTGGAAAAGGAGATTTCTAGTCGTTTGAAGGCTCTTGCCAAGGTGTTTGATGGGATTAAAGACGCAGCCATTGGAGCTTGTAAGCGGTACCACGATAAGCTTTTGGAGAAAATGAAGCTCCTTCTGCCGGAAATGGATGACGAGGATGGCAGGATCGTGAAGGAGCTCGCTCTTTTTGCAGATAGAGTGGACATTTCAGAAGAAATTGTCCGTTTTCAGTCACATATCGAACAGTTTTTAAGTCTTTTGAAGTCGAAAGAACAGGCGGCAGGAAAAAAGGCAGAATTTTTACTTCAGGAACTCTCTCGCGAGATCAACACGATTGGGTCTAAAGCGCAAGACCTGGAAGTATCGCGCAAAGTGATCGAGATCAAAGCTGAGCTCGAAAAAATTCGGGAACAGATCCAAAATGTCGAGTAAACAGCCTCTAATCGGCAGTTGCAAGCGCGGTAAACTATTTGTCTTAAGCGCTCCGGCAGGTACAGGGAAAACCACCCTGGTGCAGCGGCTTGTATCGGAGTTTCCCTCTGTCGTCCAAAGTATATCCTACACGACGCGAAAGCCGAGAGAAAAGGAAGTTACCGGCGACCACTACTTTTTCATCAGCAAGGAGGAATTTGAAGCTAATATTGCCGAACATCAATTTTTAGAGAATGTGGTCTTGTACGGTGATTATAACTGCACTTCCAAGGTGTGGGTGGATTCGATGATCACTCAGGGAAAGCACCTCTATCTCGTGATCTACACTC
>JBKEAL010000222.1:0-3387 GCA_047972195.1 Parachlamydiaceae bacterium | reverse complement strand
AATGACCACAATCTGAAAAAAAATGCGGCTTACATCCACGTGTCTTGGCATAGTGAATATTATTCTTCAGTCTACTCACACTAATTGATCAAAGCCTTTCAAGACTATGGCAAAGATGTATATTTTTTTGTGTTAAGATTTCCATTCTCAGAAACTCCTAATGCATCCAGAATCGTATCCCAGGGCATTCAAGTAAAGGATAATCAAGACGACAATGCATGGCATCCTTACTACCTGGATGTGATAATTAGTCTTAATACTTGTGAAGTCTCTGAACTGAGAACGATGAATTCACCAACAGGTCCTTTTACCAAGTTTCCTCAGATCACTGGCTGGACTCGTAAAACGGAAACCTTTAGCTGGCATGGAAATCAGGCAGTGCAAAATAGTCCAAAGCCTGCTGCTACCGCTCCCTCTCCAAATCCACAAAGAACTCCCGTGATGCCGATGACTTACACTCCGGCACCTACAGTGCAACCCGTTACTCCAAAGCAAGCACCAGTTCAAATGACGACGCCGAGGACCTATTCGCTAGCACCACCTATACAACCAGTTTTTCCGAATCCATCGCCTAATCCTAAACCTAACTCTCTAGCTCTTCCCGCATATTCTGCAATGAATCGTAGCAATGTACATACTTCATCACCTATTACAATGAATCCCGCTCCTCAAACGAAACTTCCTTCAAGGAAAATGGTTGCAACAGTTGGTTTAGACAATCCTGCAGCAGGCGTCGAACTAGCCAAAAAAGCTGAACATGCAGACACCTATTTCTTCTATCATCCAAAATTGCTCTCACCAGAAGTAGCTATTCCAGCCTTTGAAAATTACCTTAATGAATCTAAGGATAAAAACCTCTGCAAAAAAGGGGCGTACATCATTAATTATAAGAGTGATCGGTTCGATCATTATATCTATTATCATTATCTGATCAAAGCCCTTCAAGACAAGGGAATGGATGTGTATTTTGTCACATTATTTAGAAAAACCCCTGGAAGCTTAGTTCTTATTGAGAGTGATCTATCAAAAGGCATCGAAATTGAAGGAAACCGAAACGATTTCTATAGGCCCTACCACATTAGGTTTATCAGTAATCCAAAAATGAATCTGGAAACAGGTCCTTATTTACCTGACGTGATCACGTCCATGCCTGCAAATTACAAACCAAATGATCAATTTGCTTTGATTCCAAAAATAACAGGCTGGTCGCGTGAAACTGAGACCTTTAAGTGGTTTGGAAATGAGATCTAAATAATGATCAATTGATCCTGCTTGCCGCCCGTGAGAAGCGCTTTCCCATCGGGCTGCAGGTAGATATCAAACTCCAACCGTACACCCGATCTTCCCGTAGATGACCGCATCCTTCTTCAAGATTAGTAGAGTAATTTCCAAAAAATTATGTAATCGCATAGAGTGAAAATTCAGGCTCACTAACCGGGGAGTTCTCTATGCTGCGTTTTCCATCGTGGATTTTCTTACTACTTATCCTTTTCTTTACTTCCTGCGGAATGCAGGAGAGCGGTGATGAAAAGGCCATTCGTGAGAGGGCAAAAGCTTATGAAGAAGCGTTCAATGCGAGAAAGGCTGATGCTTTGGCTTCCATGTGGGTTGAAGATGCAGATTACGTAAATCCTATAACGGGTGAAGAGGTATCCGGCAGAGATGCCATTCAGAAAATGTTTGCAGAAAAGTTTAAAGAAACTGATCTCCCTCAGATGGAAATCAAGGTCGATTCGATCACTTTCCCCAAGGAAGATGAGGCCTTAGAGACAGGAACTACGCTACTTACGAAGAACGGAAAACCCGCTATACAGCTAGCCTACAAAGTGCTTTATGAAAAGGTCAACGGCCAATGGCTGATTTCCGAGGTGCGCGAAGTTGAGGAGATAGAGCCTCCATCTCATTATGAGCATTTAAAAGAGTTAGAGTGGCTAGTGGGTTCTTGGGTCGATGAAGATGAAGACAGCACGATCATGATCGACTTCAAATGGGACCGCCATAAAAACTTCCTCGTTCAGCACTTTACAGTAGCTGTAGAAGGGAAATTCCAGCTGGAAGGCAAACAGATCATCGGCTGGGACGCAAGCCAAAAGAAGATCCGCTCCTGGATCTTTGATTCTGATGGCGGCTTTGGAGAGGGGAGGTGGACAAAGAAAGATAAAAGCTGGAACGTAGAAACGATCCAAACGTTGGAAGATGGAAGCAAAGCCTCTTCCACCAACATCTTTACGCCCATCAACGGAAATAGCTACAAGTGGGAATCTGTGGATAGGGAGACCGACGGCGAGCTTCTCCCTAACATTGAACCTGTAACGATCATCAAAAAGGAAACGGCGCAATGAAAAAGATCGGTATTGCTTCCCTATTCTTCTTTTTAATTTTCATCGTGATAGCTAACGATCTCGACGCGAGAGGCGGACGAGGTGGTGGTGGTGGAAGAGGTGGCGGAGGCCGTGGAGGCAGCCGTGGCGGCGGAGCAAGACAAGTGCAGCGCAGCCCCTCCATGAGCCGTGTTCAAAGCAGGCCCGCATCAAGACCTACAGGTCAAAGAGTTGCCAATAGACCGGCTTCAAGGGATAATGTGCAGCAATTCATGCGCAACAATCCTGGAGCCACCCGACAAGCGGCGGCCAATCGCTCTGCAATTAGAGACAATCAAGGCAGACGCGATGCCATCGGAAGAAACGTCAGAGACAATGTTCGAGACAATAGACACGACAGAAACAATTGGTACAACGACCGCTTTTGGAATGACCATAACTTCCATGGCGACTACATAGGGCATGGCAACTGGTGGCGCGCCGCCACAGCCGCTTCTGTTGTAGGCTGGCTGGGCTGGGGAGGCTATCCTTCCTACTACGACTACGGATACAGCGACGGAGGGTACTACTGGAGCCCTTACGAAAGTTATGGGACAACTCAAACCACCACAGAAGCTCCTCCAAGCTATCCTGAGCAATCTCAAGCGATCGATACCGCTGCTTCCAAACCCGTTTCCTCTGACAGTGATTGGATGTCCCTTGGGGTGTTCGCCCTAACAGAGAACTCTGAAACCAGTGCTACTCCAACGATCTATTTTCAGCTTGCCTTGAACAGAAAAGGGATCATTTCCGGTTCTGTCTATAACACAAGCACGGATTCATTGCGCGAAGTGATCGGCATGGCAGACGAAGATACAAAACGGGCCGCCTGGAAAGTCACTGACAAAACCAGCGCTCCTATCATCGAAACGGGCTTGTACAATCTCACCCAAAGCGAAGCACCAGCTCTCGTGCACTTTGGAGATGGCAAGACTCAGGAAAAGCTGCTTGTTAGAATAGACAATAGTTAAACCCTGCCCCTAGCAGTAAATAACTAACCTCCTCTCTGTGATCTCTGTCTCCACTT
>JBKEAL010000184.1:0-15217 GCA_047972195.1 Parachlamydiaceae bacterium | reverse complement strand
TAGACAGCATGGTTTGGGCAGCCAATTTTTGCGGCTATGCGAAGAGTGGCTGAAACAACAAGGTGTTCACTCCCTTCATGATGAGGCAAGACCCAACGTCGTCGAATTTTACCGCAAGAACGGCTATACGGAAATGCCTTTCAACGACCCTAGTGGAGAACCGCCCAGCGTTCAAGATATCGCTATGGGTAAGACGCTAACTTAAAAGTTGAAGATGGATTTGTTTTAGTCATGGGGCATTGCAAGTTGATATTTATATTGTGAGAATACCCCTCCAGGTCTATATTAAAACAATAAAGACCGTATTTAAGTATGATCGGTATTTAATTTTATTTTTAATTTCACCAAGAAGGTTATCATGAGCTTGATGTCAAACCCGCTATATTTTAACGAAGGTACTGTTCCCAAATTATATGTAAAAAGTACCGTTTGCACAAACGAACAATACAGCAAACAATTTCAGGTCGAATATGATGGACGTACTTTTTATGTTATAACACCAAAGAAGGAGAGGCATGCGATCTTAGATAAAAATCTTCCCGAAGAGTTGCGAAATATTCCTGAAGAGAAGATTACAAATTGTGTAAAAGATACATTTTTACGTTTGGGAAAAGTTAATAATGAATATGTTATTGAATTTCGAAAAGAACCATTGACGGTGAAGGCTTTGCCATTTGCGTTTGGTGGTGCAGCTGCAGGACCAATCGGTGGTGCCAGTATAGGGCTTTGTGTGACAGGGGGGCCTGCTGGATGGTGTTTAGGCGGGTTGATCGGTGGTGGGATTGGACTTGCGGCTGTTTTTGCTGGATTGACAACTACAGTAATACTAGACACCAATGATGTTAACCAAGAGCCTAAATTTCAAAAAGTTGATTAATTGATAAGTGTGCGTATAGTTGAAGGAGCTGCTCATAGCTCCTTCCTTCTAAAAAATTAACTCTTCATGCATTCGTAGAGGATGACTGCGTCTTGATCGTTGGCTTTTAAACCGGAATGAGGTTCTGCTTGCCATCTGTTTAGCACCTTTAGACCATGTTTTAAAAGCAATGCGTCCATTTCAAAAGGCTCGTAATGCCTTACATGGAAGACTTCCACCACGGTTTTGGTAATCGCGTTTTGCTCTCATAGTTCATAACGGAAGAAGCCTGTTTCAATGCGTGTAGCAGGGTTATAATCGGAAAGAATGTTTAACATGATGATCGAACCATCCGGTTTGGTGATCCAGCGCCCTCTCCAAGTGCCTTGAGGCTCTCGGACGGCTTTAAGAGTTTCCACTTCAATGACGAATTTTCCATTAGCGCTCAGACAGTTTGCAACCAATGATAAGGCTTGAGAAACCTGTTCTGATGTCAACAAATGGCAAAATGAGCCGCTTGGAATGTAGATTAGATCATATTGTGACGCAGCGTGGAAGGTTTCAAAGCTTGCTTCATGTAATTCCGGAGTTAGGCCTCGATCTTTGCATTTTTTATGACACCCCTTAAGCATATCCGGAGATGTGTCGAACCCTGTCACTTGATGCCCCATCTCAACGAGTGGAATCAGAAACCGCCCTGTCCCGCACATCGGTTCAAGGATCGGCCCCCTGGCTTGTTCTGCAAAGCGCAAATAACACTCAAAAGCATCTTTTGGCGGAGCCGGTTTATCGAGATCGTAGAATTCTGTACAGAGTGATTTGTAAGCTTCAGAGTGTTTGTTCATATTTTCCTGTTTAAAAAATCACATTGACGCTATATTTACAGTTTGATTTATATCACACCACTGTCATTTTTTTTTACAGTCGCAAATTCTAAATTTGACTAAAGATCTAATCCGCTACAGAATTACAGGTGAATTTAATATCTGGAGAAATAAATGAATAAAAATTTAATTGAAATTACTCATCATCAGACGTTTGAATCTCTTAAACAAGAGGAAGATGGTTGCGAATTTTGGAATGCACGTCGTTTGGCAAAGGCTCTTGAATATTCCGAATACCGTCACTTCCCCCCTGTAATTGAAAAGGCTAAGGAAGCATGTAAAAACAGCGGACAGTATATTGACGACCATTTCGAGGATATCCTCGAAATGGTCGAGATTGGGTCTGGAGCTAAACGTCAAATTTTAGATATAAAATTGTCTCGCTATGCATGCTATTTGATCGTTCAAAATGGTGATCCAGCAAAACCTATAATTGCTAATGGTCAGACCTATTTTGCAGTTCGCCTAGAAAAGGAAATAAATAAGAGAATATTGGATTGAACTTATCAATCTTTGTCATTTTCCCCTGTCTAGTAAAGCCGAATGATATTCAATCGGCTTTTGCTGAGTTTATGTGGTTCCTTAATACTCAGGATACCAACGTGTGCCGGTAAACTGCTCTTCAAGGTCTTTGTGCATGGCAAAGACGGCGGAGACTCTGTAATAGCCGGGGACGTTGTAGTTTTCAATCAGGGTGTGCACGTTGTCGTTAGGGTAGCTAAAGACAATGAAGTTGTAGGAGTCGTCGAAGTCAAAGGTGTCCCACACGATCAGCATGTGCGTTGCGCCGGCGGTGATTCCTGTATTAAAGCCATCTACGACTTGTTGTTTTGTGAGAAGTGGGGCGCGTTCGACGGCATCTAATCCGGATGCAAATAGAGCTAAATAAACTAAAGTAAAAGCGACTAACGACCTTTTAAATTGTATTATCATGAAAATCCTCATTTTTAATGGAAATTGATTATGCCAAACAATTTATTTAATTTCAAGTTGCAAAGAAATGATATTGATGGTAGAATGGGATAAGCGTTGTGGATTCACAATGTCAAAAAGAATATTAAGAGGTATTTATGAACAACATAACCGGTACTGGCTGCGCTTCTCTGCCGATCAGTACCTCATGCACTAAAATTTTATTATCCTTGTCCTTTTCTGTCTCTTCTCTCGGGCATCATCGCCATCATCATTGCTAATTTTTTCCCCTCGTCTAAGACATTTTTGATTTGAATGCTGTAATGGCTGATTTCGCTTTGTCTATAGGCGTTTAGGGCGCGTTTTGTTTTATTAACATCAATTTATTATTTGGAGATTTAAAATGCGTTATTTCGTTTTTAGTATGATTTCAATTTTTTTCTTAACAAACAGTGGCTTGGCTGAAGATTTAGTCATTGGCACAACGAGTGGTTACGCCCCCTTTGTCAGTCTCAATGCCAAGGGAGAATATGAAGGCTTTGATATCGATATCGCACAAGCTGTAGCGGACAAATTGGACCGGAAGCTTATCTTGAAAGACTTTGGCAGCATGCCGGCTTTAATTCTGGCTCTCAAACAGAATAAGGCAGATGCCTTGATCTGGTCGATCTCGATCACTCAGGAACGGCAAAAGCAGATGGCGATGGTGTATTACCAGGGAGAGAAAGTAACCTCCTTGCCGCTCCTTTTTTGGGGAGAAGTTCCTGAGAACATTCAGTCTTTGGAGGACATGGCCAGCAAGCCAAGCGCTGTAATTAGCGTGGAGGCGGGTTCATTTCAGGAAAATGTCCTGCTTAGTGTTCCGGGGCTGTCTCTTAAGCAGGTAGACAAAGTTAGCGATGCCATCCTCGAGTTAAAATATGGAAAATCGCAAGCGGTTCTTGTGGATAGCTCGATGAAACAGGTCTACATGAAAAAATTTCCGCAGCTGAAAAGCCTCGATATCGACTTGCCGGAGTCCAAACAATCCATGGGCGTTGGCATCTGTGTTAATTTACAGAATGAAAGCCTTGCGGCGGCTGTCCGAAAAGCAGTGGACGAACTGTTTAAGGATGGGACGATTGCGAATCTGGAATCTAAATGGAAATTAAAGGAGTAGATCATGGATAGCACCTCTATAGATCTCATATGGCGATCCCTGCCGCTTTTATTAAAAGGGGCAGCGCTTTCTATGCAAATATTTGCCATCGCTTCATCGCTAAGTCTTGTTTTAGGCGCATTCATGGGCTCTTTGACTTGCAGGAGATTGCGCAACCGTTGGGTATTTCCTTTGATCGAAGGGATCACCTTTGTTTTGCGGGCTATTCCTGTTTATGTGCAGTTGTTGATAGCCTATTTTGTCCTTCCGGATCTTCTCGGCGTCGAATTGGAAGCGTTTACCGCTGCAATCATTGCCTTGAGTCTCTGCTCTGCAGGCTATACTGCGCAAATTTTGCGCGGCGGATTGAATGCCGTTCCTAACGAGCAATGGGAGGCTGCCTATACGTTAGGGTACTCTACGGTAGATTCCCTGCGGTTCATTATCTTTCCTCAAGTGGCAAGAAACATCCTGCCGGCTTTGACAGGAGAGCTCGACGCCTTGCTTAAAAGCACAGCCTTACTGGCCTCGATAGGTCTTTTGGAACTCACTAGAATGGGCATGAATATTGTTTCTCGCGAAATGGACCCCTTGCCAATCTACCTGGTTGTCGCTCTGCTTTATGTAGGGATATCAGCGGGCATCAATCTGGTTTCAAAAAAATTGGAGAGGAGGTTGTGCTATGTTAACCGTTAAAAAGCTCTCCTTGAAAAAGGGATCGCCTTCTAAACAGATTTTGCAAGCGATTTCCATCGGCTTTCCGCCAGGGGAAATCTCTCTGCTAATCGGAAGGAGCGGTGCAGGAAAAAGCTCTTTAATGCGCTGCATGGCTCAATTGGAAACGGCCTATGAAGGCGAAGTGCTTTTCAATGGCCAGTCTCTCAGAAACTTGGCTGCGCCAAGAAGGGCGCAGACTCTAAGCTATATTGCGCAAGGGTATGCGCTATTTCCACACCTTACTGCTTTAGGCAACTGCTGCCAGCCACTTCAGGTTGCAACCGGGATGCAAACGCTTGAAGCGGAACAAAAGGCGATGGCTGTTTTGGACTCACTTGGAATGAAAGAGTACGGCTCTGCTTATCCAGGCGAACTCTCTGGAGGCCAACAGCAGCGCGTTGCGATTGCAAGAGCCTTAGCTCTTAATCCGCAGGTTTTATTGCTAGATGAACCTACATCGGCATTAGATCCTGATAACAGCAAGCAGCTAGCCAAAATTCTTCGGGCACTGGCCGCTCAAGGTAAAACCCTGGTGGTCTCTACTCAGGATATGCTTTTTGCAGAACAACTCCAAGGAACGTGCTACTGCATAGACAATGGATGTTTGCTTGGCGATAAAACTATAATCAATTGGGAGAATTAATATGTTAACTATACAAGGAACATGGCCTTTGCAACAGGTCAGCTATGCACAATTGCCTGAAAGGGACAAATTATTAAAAATTGCAAGGTTGTATGCAAATGCGTTTGCAGACTGGCCATGTGATGAATATAAAGTCTGTCCAGAAGGGGCCTATTTTGGGAGGCAGCAAGCGGAGTTGACGAGTTGTACAAACTGTAGCCAACCTTTAAAACTAGCTTACCCCGAAGAAGATACCGCCGATTACATTACTAAAGAGCTATCCAAGGCGGAAGGCACCCTCATTACATTGGCAAAAGCGAATCTGTTGGCGACGATTCCTTCGTCCGATGGTTCTGTAAATGGAGGTGTGATCCTTTCCGGACACACCGATGTCGTTCCTGCTACTGATCAGGTGTGGGATAGTGACCCATTCCGCACAGCCAAAAAAGAGAATCGCAGGATGCTTCGGTCAAAATAGAGCCTTTGAACAGCTCGATGAATGCGAAAAGTTCCTCAGGAGGGTTATGCAAAAAAATTAAGCTTTCATCCAGGGATAAAAACAAGGACTTACAAAAAGCGGTCAAGCCTTCTTAAGTCCTTGAGAGAAAAAGTATCTGAGTGAGAGGATTTGAACCTCCGACCCCTTGCCCCCCAGGCAAGTGCGCTAGCCAAGCTGCGCTACACCCAGATGTAAATTAGACCGCTGCTAGTCCTTCGAACTGCATTTCGGATTTGGTGAACTCTTTGACGGCGATGCGGGCGCTTTCCTGGATGATTTTCTCGAGAGGATCGCCTGGGTCGACTTCGGCTGCGGAGAGGTCGACGGAGATGGAAGCGGAATATTGTGCGCCGCCTTTGATGCCCTTCACTTTGAAGTTGGCAAAAAGGCCTTCTTTTTTCTTTGTGATGCTGATGAATCGGATCAGTTGGTTTTCGGCTAAGTTTTTCATAAGTTCCAGTGGGGTTTGGTAGGGGAATTTTAGCGCATGGGGCGCTTTTCGTCAAATGGCTTTTGGCTGTTGCGGGATAAAACGGGAGTTTCTTATTGTAGATGGCTATGGAAGCTGTATTTGATTTGGGAGTGTCTTGGAGCAAGGTGATGGAAGAGGAGCTGAAGAAGCCCTATCTGTTAGAACTGAAGCGGTTTTTGCAGGCGGAGGCGGAAAAAGGTTTTGCCATTTATCCTGAAGAGAAGACTGTTTTCCATGCGTTTCAGGCGACGCCTTTTGAGGCGGTTAAGGTGGTAATTGTTGGGCAGGATCCCTATCATGGCGAAGGTCAGGCGCATGGAATGGCATTTAGTGTGAAAGAAGGCGTCAAATTGCCTCCTTCTCTGGTCAATATTTACAAGGAGCTTCAGGCGGATTTGGGAGTAGAGAGGCCAATTAATGGTTGTTTGGAGCATTGGGCTAATCAGGGCGTGCTGCTGTTGAATGCGACGTTGACAGTGAGGGAAAAAGCGCCGCTTTCCCATCGGAAAAAAGGGTGGGAGCAGTTTACAGATTGCGTTATCGAAAAACTTGCGGCTAAACAGGAGTCGATTGTCTTCATTTTATGGGGAAATGCTGCCCAGGATAAGTGTGGAAGGATTTCCATTCCCGAGCGCCATTTGGTGTTGAAGGCGCCTCACCCCTCTCCTTTGTCAGCCTATCAGGGTTTTTTTGGATCTAAACCTTTCTCCCAGACGAACGCATTTCTCGAAAAACAGGGGCGCGGGCCGATTCATTGGCACGTTTCTTGAATCCTCTAAGTTAGCTTAATTAAATTAATTGATGATTATTTAATAATAATTAATTATATAGTATAATAATTAGTGTGGGGGTTATGACCCCACAAGAGAGGAAAATATGGTCGTAGAGAAAGAAGTCAAGAATATTGTAAGTCACTTGGCACGAGATGAGGTTTCTACGATTTATGTATTTGGGAACCCCATTGACGTGTCTGTGGTCGATCATGCGGGGAAATTTATGCTGACCTCTTCGGTTTATGAGGGCGGCAACTACATCCCCCACAGCGTAAGAAACTGCCTGACGAAAAAGCCCCATTTTTATTCCTCGCTTAACACGTTTCTCAAGGTAGATGAGGATCGATTCCACGTATCGCTGCATTATCAAGGTAATCCGCACGAAATAGACGAAAAAAACTTCAAAGTTCTTTTGGAGGAGTTCGGTTCTCTGACTGAGGAATGGCGTCAGTATCTGGACGAGCATGACCGCAATGACCTGGTAGGCGTGATCGCGAAGTGATTGTCCCATAGCAGATCGAAAGCTCAAAAAAGAGATAGAGCGGAAGTGCGATCGCAACTTGCGATAGAACGTCCGGTGGAGTTAGGAGCGCGCCCGCAATGAGGCAGGCAATCAACGCCTGCCTTCTTTTTTGCCTTAAACTTTCCGGGCTGATGATGTTGAGATGGATTAGCATGAGAAACAGGGCTCCAATTTCAAAGGCG
The DNA here is from genome assembly GCA_047972195.1 of Parachlamydiaceae bacterium. Taxonomy (GTDB): domain Bacteria; phylum Chlamydiota; class Chlamydiia; order Chlamydiales; family Parachlamydiaceae; genus CAZSDA01. Next base: position 7,639 of record JBKEAL010000184.1, on the reverse strand, counting down.
AGTGCGTGCGCAAAGAGCAAAAGCCAGACATAATCGATGTACTTGGCGATCGACCAGAGATTAGGACCAAGCATCTCATTATAAAGCGAAAGGGTGCTATTGGAAAGGGGTACGGTGACGAAAAACCCCAGCAGAATTCCCATACCCATCGAAAGAAGGGAAAGGATGAGGAAGGCAGGGATAGCGTTTTTTTCTCGTTCTTTCAGCCCAGGTTTGATGAATGTTAACCCTTGGATGGCGATGTAGGGCGAAGCTGTTAGCAGGCCCAGCCAGAAGGAGAGGCGAAAGACAGAGACGAGGCCTTCCTGGGGGCTTAAGGCCACCAATTGCGTTCCTTGTGGAACGGTTTCCAGAAGAAGTTGGACGATCGGCGTAGAAAAAAGGAAAATGAGTAGTGTCGTGGTAAAAAGTGCGATGAGAGAACGGATCAGAACGGTTCGAAGGTCATCCAGGTGCTCCCAGACGGAAAGCGCTCCTTCGTCTTCGCTCAAAACAGCTATTCCTTCGGATCTTGCTTAGGAGGAGTGGAATCTGTGCTCTCTTCCCCATTGCACGCTTTTTTGAATTCGCGGATGCCGAGGCCTAAATTTTTGGCAAATTCGGGCAGTTTCTTGCCTCCAAATAAGATCAATGCTGCGCCTAAAATCAAAAGCAGTTCGCCTGTGCCGATCATGAGATCTCCTTTATTCGGGAGTTTATCGCGGCGATTCTTTCTTTGAAAGCTTCCAGTTCATTAGCTGAAAGTTTGGATTTTTTTCGATCGAGGTACATCAACGCTTTTTCGAGGGCGATTAATGCGGCTTGAACGGGTCTTTCTCTGCGGCGGTCTTTCGTTTCGAGAGGGAATAGATCGCGCATGAGCTGCAGCAGCTCGCTCTTTCTTTTTCCGCGGTTATGTAAAAGAAAATCTACTTTTTCATCCAAAGAACCATCTCGGCTTGCGATAGAGTAGATCGCTTGTCTGGGCATTGCTTCGATTTGTGGGCGCGTTTCTTTAGGAATCGAATTGTAGAAGAGGAAGTAGTGCAGAAGGTTATAGGGGGTTTGGCGGTTGCCATAGACAGCGACGAGCCATGAGGTGAAGGCGCCATCTTTGTAGTTCTTTAGGATCTCTTGTGCTTTCTGGATTCTTTCTCCATGCAGAAGGGCGGCTTGATGGTTGATCGCTTTGACTTCTGAGGTGATTGAAAGCAGCTGTTCCAGGTCTTGGTCGATGGGGCGTTTCCCAGAGGCATGCTCTGTCAGGATCGCTTCGATCTGCTCCTTCTCATCCGGAGAAAGAGAGGCTACGTGGAATACCCCGCTAAAAGAGGAGAGGTTTCCGGAAGCGGATTTTTCCGCTAGCGCTGCCATTTTGCTGGACGGCTCGGAGCGCGTTAGCCGTTTAGAGATCAATGCGTTGACTTGGCTCATAGTTTCTTTAAGACCTCCTTGCATAAAGCGCGGAAATCTTCTGCCGCGCGGCTGTCTGGATGGGTTTCAAAAACCGGTTTTCCTAAAATAGAGGCCTCTGAAACAGCGATGTCGCGACGGATTCGGGAATTGAGCACTTTCTTGGGGAAGGCGCCGTCGATCACTTCTAAAAAGGCGCTGTTGCTCTTTCCTCGCGGGTTCCAGAAAGAGAGCAAGACGCCGAGCACCTGAAGAGGGTGCCTCTGGCTGATGCTGGAGACAAACTGCCCGAGCCTCTCCAAACCTTTGACGCTGTAAAACTCAGGCGTAGCAGAGATGAGCGTGTGGTTGGCTGCAATCAGCGCGGATTCTGTTAACCAGCAAAGAGAAGGAGGGGTGTCGATCAGAATGTAATCGTATTTTAGAGGCTCAAGCAGGTTTCTAAGCTTTTCATGAGAATAGCGGTCTTGCGCAAGCGATCCTGTGACTTCCACCCGCTCAAGCCAGGTGTCAGCAGGAATCAGGGAAAGATTGGGCACGGCAGTCTTCTTAACTACCTGTTCGATTGTTTTATTTCCCTGAAGAACAGGCGCTAAGCTGTCGTTTTCGTCGGGATCGAAGCCTAAACCTGCTGTGAGGTTAGCTTGAGCATCAAAATCGACCAGTAGCACCTTTTTCTTTTGGCCAGCAAGTGCTGCGCCTAGATGGAGCGTCGTGGAGGTTTTTGCAGTGCCTCCCTTAAAGCTGCTGATTGCGATGATTGTGGCCATAGGTCTTACTCTCCTTTTGAGAAGGGGGAAGTTAAGCTTCTAGACTCTTTTTCCTTCAATATCGTTTCGAGGAACGGTTCCAGCTTCATTTCGCCGTGGACGACGTTGTCTCGAGTTCTTAAGTTGATCGTGTGGTTTTCCATCTCCTGATCGCCGATTGTCAGGATGTAGTTGCATTGCATGAGCTGCGCTGTGCGCACTTTCTTGGAGACCGATTCAGGAGATGAATCGAGTTCTACCTGGATCCCTGCGTCGAACAGTTTTTGCTTCAATTCTTCCGCGTAAGGGATGTGCCTGTCTGCAACGGTCAAGATGCGCACTTGAGAGGGGCTGAGCCAAAGAGGGAACTTTCCAGCATAGTGCTCGATCAGAATGCCGAAGAAGCGCTCCATTGACCCAAAAATGGCTCTATGGATCATGACAGGGCGCTTTCTGACGCCATCTTTGTCGATATATTCAAGCGAGAAACGATCGGGCAGCGCCATGTCGAGCTGAATCGTGCCGCACTGCCAGGTTCTGTTTAGGGCGTCTTTGATGTGGAAGTCGATTTTGGGTCCGTAAAACGCTCCGTCGCCTTCATTGATCTTATAAGGGCGTTTTGTGCGGTCCAAGGCGCCTTTCAGACCTTTGGTCGCGACTTCCCACTCTTCATCGGTGCCGATAGTGTTTTTTTCAGGACGTGTCGATAGTTCCAGGTGGTAGCTTAAGCCGAAGGGATTGTAAATATTGTCGGCAAAGTTCAACACGTTCAGGATCTCTTCTTCAATGTCTTCAGGCCGCATGAAGATGTGCGCGTCGTCCTGGTGGAAGCTGCGGACACGGAACAGTCCTGAAAGGGACCCGGAAGGCTCGAAGCGGTGCACGTTGCCGATCTCAGCAACCCTGTAAGGCAGCTCTCTATAGCTGTGGCTATGGGTCTTGTAAAACAGCATGCAGCCGGGGCAGTTCATCGGCTTGATGGCGAATTCGCGCTCTTCGACAATCGATGTGAACATGTTTTGGCGGTAGTTGTGCCAGTGACCTGATAGCTCCCACAGATCCTTCACCATCATGGAAGGCGTTTTGATCTCTACGTAGTCACTTTGTGACAGCTTTTCTCTCATGAAATGGATCAGTTCGTTCCAGATGTACATGCCCTTGGGATGGATAAAAGGCATCCCTGGAGCTTCTTCTTTGAGAGAATAGAGGTCAAGTTTTGGGCCAAGTACTTTGTGGTCCCGCTTCTTGGCTTCTTCCTGCTGTGTGACGTACTCTTTCAGAAGCGCGCGATCAGGGAATGTGATCGCATAGATGCGGCACAGCATCTCTTTTGTAGAATCGCCTCTCCAGTAAGCTCCAGAGGTCTTTAATACTTTGAGAGCCTTGATTTTTCCTAAGCTGAACAGGTGCGGGCCGCGGCATAGGTCGAAAAATTCGCCTTGGCGATAACCGGTCAGAGGGTCAGTGTCAGGGAAGCTTTCAATCAGTTCGCATTTGTATTTGTTTCCGGCAAACGCCTTTAGCGCTTCTGCTTTGCTGGAGAACTCTTCCCTTTGGGAAACGTAGTTTTCCTGTACGATTTTTTGCATCTCTTTTTCGATCTTATCGAAATCTTCGTCTGTGATCGTTAAATCAGCGAAATCGTAGTAAAATCCTTGTTCGATTGGAGGCCCGATCGTCGGTTTAGCGTTGGGAAATAGACGAAGAATCGCTTGAGCCAGTACGTGAGCTGAAGTATGCCAGTACACTTCCTTCCCTTTGGGATCGTCAAAGTTCCAGAATGTGACGCGGTCACCTTCATTTAAAGGTGTGGAAAGATCTTTGTTGGTTCCGTTGATCTCCACTCCCACGGCTTGGTGCGGTTGAGTGAGTTTAAGCTTCTCTGCCAAATCTTTTGCCGAACTTCCAGCCGGAAGATCGATTTCTGTCGCGTCTTTTAAATGAATTTTCATGAATATCTCCCAAGTAGCCGACATTCTATCGGATTTGATAGGGAAAATCAAATGGTAAGAAAGCTGTAAAATGACCTGTTTTTACGATCTTCCTTGAAAATTCGAAGGTTAACTTCGAATTTTCAAGGAAGATCGTGGTAACTTTTGTGATTTTTATCGACAAAAATGTATTTTATCGATAAAATGGATGAAAAGAAGGAAGAATGAGATGACAGAATCCACTTTAGCTAACCAGTGTTATGACTCTCTAAAAGAGGCGATCATTCGCGGAACGTTTACTCCGGGAGAAAAGCTTCAGATTGAGAAGTTAAAGGCTTTTCTTAAAGTAGGGCCGACGCCAATCCGCGAGGCGCTATCGCGATTGGCGACGACCAGTTTGGTAGTCATTCAGGCGAATCGCGGGTTTTTCGTAAGGAAGGTCGACCAAGAGGAAGTGAGGGACGTTTACACCATCTTTAGTCAGATAGAGCGGCTCGCTTTGGATCGGGCGATCGATAATGGGGATACCGCCTGGGAAGCACGGATTTTGGCTGCATTGCATCAACTTTCTGTGATTGAGAATGGCTCGGCGCCGATCAATTTTTCCCAATGGGTGCGCTTGAACTACGAATTTCACTACGCCATGGTCTCTGCCTGCGATTCGGCGTGCTTATTAAAAATCAGAGAAGATCTTTATTTGCAGTTGGATCGGTTCTGCTTTCTGAGTGCCTTGATCAATGAATCGGTGCTTTCGGTTAACCATCAGGACCATGTGAAAATTGCCCAAGCTGTGATTGGTCGAGACAAAGAGAAGGCGTTTTCTCTGATGGCCAAACATTTAGATGGAGCAATGCATCAGATAATGAGGACTTTATGAGCGAGATAGAAAGATACAAATATGGAATCCGATTGGCGATCATCTATGCCATCGTTTGGTTTATCGACCTGCTGGATGCTTCGTCGTTGAACATCGCATTGCCGTCGATTGCGCAATCCTTCTCTATTGCTGCCACGGATGCGGAGTGGGCGATTGTTGGATTTCTTCTTTCGATGACGATCGGCATTAGCATTAGCGGATGGTTGGGCGATGCGTATGGGGCGAGACCGATTTTTCTTCTCTCTCAGGCGCTTTACATGGGTAGCTCGATCGGCTGTGGCATGTCTTACGATTTAGCCTCATTGGTATTTTTCAGGATTATTCAAGGGTTTGCCGGCGGAATGGCAATCCCTTTGGGGATGTCGACGCTGATGAAAACGATGCCGCAATCTAAATGGGCCAAAACCAATGCCTCCATGAATATGGTTACGTTGATCGCGCCTGCGTTAGGGCCCATTTTCGGAGCCTACGTCACAAGCCTTTTGGGCTGGAGATGGATCTTTTTATTCAAGCTTCCATTGTCCATTTTCTGCTTTCTACTGAGTGTGAAGTGGATTAAACAAAACATTTTGCCGGTGCCAAGAAAATTTGATTGGCTAGGATTTGTTTTTGGAGGGCTTGCACTGACTTCTCTCTTATGGACCTTTTCAGAAGTAGGTAAAGAAAACCTCACAGTGCTTTTAGGTGCAACCGGAGCGGCAATTGGATTCGGCGTGCTCTTTATTAAGGCTCAAGCTTATACCAAAGCACCTTTAGTGCCCTTTTCTCTCTTTAAAATCGCCCACTTTATTTACGGCAATCTGATCCAGTCTGCAGCAAATACGATCTTTCTTGGGGCAAACTTCCTCATCGCTCTCTATCTGCAGCAAGGATTGGGTTTTGATCTCATGACCACCGGCTGGATCATGGCAGCGATTACTCCGGGCATGCTCGTCATCCAACCCTTTGTGGGGAAATATTATAATCGTACGGGGCCGCTGCCATTTATCGTATCAGGGTTGATATTGCTCTCAGCAAGCACTTGTGCCTTTGCATTGGCAACTCCTTCAACTCCTGCTCCATTGCTGGCCTTGTTAGTCTTCTGCATTGGCGCGGCATCTTCAATGGCTCAAACGGCGAATGTTGCTTCAATATTTAGCAGCATTCCTCACAATTATATGGGAGCTGGTTCTTCGCTTTACTCACTGTTCAAACAGATCTCGGCTAGTTTTGGGGTGGCCCTATCTACCATGGTGTTATCGATAGGCATGACTGTTTCGGAACAGCCAACGCTGACGATCTTTCACCTATGCTTTCTGGTTCTAGGATCGATTCCAGCGTTGGCTCTTGTCTTCTGCCGAAACATCGACAATCAAAGAGCTTTGATGGCTCAAAGGTTAAACTGAATACCAAAGGCAAAAGCATTGTAATGGGTGTTGTCGATTTTGACATTCCATGGAGAGGAAGGTGCATGAATATTGGGGTAATCTGTGGATCCAAAAATGTAGTTGCCGGAATCCAGGTAGAGATAACGGTACTCCCCAAAAAGTTCAAGCCAGTCGCACACGTTATAGCGAAGGCCTGCTTTGAATTGCCCTGCAAACACCCATGTGGAGTCGCTTTTTCTGGAATTAAAGTGGTTGATTCCCGGTTCATCGGGGGCAAGTTGAAAGGATTTTGCATGGTCGATCCCGATGCGCGCAGCGCCGATACCGCCGCCAATATAGGGAGAAAATCCACATAGGCAAGGGCTATTTAAAGCGAGGATGGCATTAGCCATGACAACTCTTGATTTAGTTTGGAAGGTGTTGTAGAACACGGTCTCTGACAGGAACGGTCTGACGTTAGGATTGAAAAAGGTTCCTTTTCTCTTATGGTTAAAGAAAAAGGCCTCAAGCTCTAATCCCGGCGAGAGGCTCCAATCGGAATCGCAGTAACCGGAAAACTCCGCCCACTCATAACCGATTTGCACTCCTCCGAAACCTGTCGAAGTTTTTTTCAAATTCCCATTGGCATTGATTGCTTGAGCTCCTCCCACAGATTCCAGGATAAAAACACTTCCTAACTGCGAAGCATGTGTGGAGTCGGAATAGATGCCGCCGCCAAATCCTCCGATGTACATGCGGTTGCATTCGCAAGGGTTGCAGCAGTCCCATGAGATTAATGGTGTGCTTTGTACACAAAACAAGAGGACTAAAAGTCCCATCTTTTTACAATAATTGAACATGTTACTTTCTATGCCTCATTCTTTTTGATGTTGATAAAGATGTCTTCGGTGAGCTGAAGGCTGATGAGCCCTACTCTCTTTGGTACGCGTTGTTCTGGATCAAGCGTAATTTTATAGCCTGATTTGAGCGCGTCAAAAAATTCCTTAAACTCAAATTCAGCAAGAGCTTTTCCGGGACAGACATGAGGGCCTGCTCCGAAAGGTTTCCAATCTAACCGCTTAAATTCCTCTAAGGATCCCTCATCCGGAAGCACCATCGATTCTGCAACGGCAGACATGCGCGATGCAACGTAGGTATCCTTTAAAAAGACGGCTTTTCCTTTCTTTCCATCGCTAAGAACATATTCTAAGGTGACATCTTCTTTTAATTTGCGCCCTGTCCCATAAGCAGGAGTGAAATCGTGAATCGCTCGTATATAAAAGTCGTCGATAGAGTCTTCCTCTAAATGCTTAGCCTGTTTTGGATTTTTTCCAATTTCATACA
>JBKEAL010000142.1:0-6259 GCA_047972195.1 Parachlamydiaceae bacterium | reverse complement strand
CCCAGCCCTCATCGCATTGAACCTCGCTGCCCCTATTTTACAACCTGCGGGGGCTGCCAGTTGCAACATCTAGATTATCCATACCAAGCTATCCTCAAGAAACAAGCGGTTCAAGAAGCATTGCAACGCGTCTACCCAGAGGTGGAAACAGAAATGGTTCCGGCGACGGCAGCGTGGAGCTATCGACGTAGAATCCATCTCACCTTAAAGCCCTTAGACAAAGGTTTTGCCGTAGGTTACATCAGTTATGACAATGAAAGCCTCATCGAAGTCGAGCAATGCCCCATCTTCCTTCCTGAAAATGATCTAATCTTCAAACAAGTGAGGGAAATAGCCAAACAATTTGACTCGGAGTCAGGCAACAGCGGAAAGGCAGCTCTCATCAAAATGGATGACCAGGGATTTCTCCTCCACTTCCACTTTAAGAAGGCCCCAAAAAATGCAGAAAAAGTGTTGAAAGAAGCCTTAAAACTCCCCCTACGCGGCATCTTCCTCTCTGCTCCCGGTAAAGAAATCCGCTTTGGTGAAGAATCATTGACGTTTACTCTCGATAATTTCTCCTTCCGCTACACGCCACGTGCGTTCATTCAAAACCACCCTGAAGAAAGTGCCTTAATCTACCATGCCCTCCGCGAAGAGGTCAAGGAAGCTAAACCGCCAGTGTTGCTCGATCTTTACTCAGGCATAGGCATCACTTCTCTCTTAGCAGCGGAATATGCCGATAAAATTGAAGCCATCGAAGCCAACCGCGAAGCTGTCAAATTATCTCAGCAAAACGCTGAAGCCAACCGCAGGAAGAATATCCACTTCCACCTAGGTTTAGTTGAAAAAAAACTGCCGGAGGTCCTATCGAAAAAGCCCTTTATGGCCATCAGCAACCCCCCGCGAGAAGGCATGGATCCCACAGCCTGCACAATGCTGGCTGAATCTTCCATCCAGAAACTAATCTATATTTCGTGCCATCCAGCCACGCTCGCACGCGACCTTAACATATTTAAAACCAATGGATTTATCCTAAAGAAATCTCGAGCTTACGATATGTTTCCACAGACAGGCCACGTTGAAACCGTTGCCTTTTTAGAAAGAAAATAAGGAAATGCTACTCAGACTGAGTACACATTTCCTTAAAAAAAATTAGATAGCCGCTCTGCGCTTGCGCTTCTTTTGCAGGAAGTTTTGGCGGTAAGATTCGATCTCAGCGACGTCGATCACCCAAGCTGCACCTTTACGGTAAGCCTTAAGTTTTCCGCTTCTTGTTGCATAGTAGATCTTTTGAGGAGGAACGCCCAACATCTTAGCCACTTGGTTTACAGAATATTGGCCTTTGCCCGCATCAAATACCAGTTCGCCGTTAAAAGTCGAACGGGCACGCGAATACTTTTGCTTGCGGTAGTCTGCTAAATCATCCAAATGGATGGCCCATCGAGTAGAATCCTTACGAGCCTTAAGTTTATTCAACTTAATAGCTACGTAGATAGCTTGACGTGTCACCTTGTTTAATTTAGCAGCTTCTGTGATAGATACTAACTTGTCTTCTCTCTCAGAAAACTTCTTCTTAAAACTAGTCATATACACTCCGTTTAATTATAAAAACTAATGATTGCAATAACTATTTTATCAAGTATAAGAATTAACTGCAATGATGATTTTTAATTTTTTGTTAATTTTTTTAAAAGATTCCGTGAATTTAATGTCACAAAGGTCTAAGATCTGGAAAAAAAAGGATCCTCATGGGCCGCTGCACCTCCTATTACTTCATCCTCTTTGCACTGATTTTTACCTCCCTGACCGCAAAACTCCCTGAATTAACAGAAAAAGATGTCACCGAGCAGATGCAGGAAATCCTAAAAGCGCATGCTCAACATAAAGAGCTTAACCGCGAACTAATGAAACGCGCTTTTAATAACTTTTTGGACGAACTAGACCCCACAAAAACCTACTTCATCGAAAGCGATATCAAAGAGTGGACCGACCCTTCAGACCAAACCTTGGACAAAGCGTTAGCTGATTACAAAAAGGACAATTTTTCAACCTTCCAACAGATCGTAGATAAATTCATTGAAGTGATCCCTAGAAAGCATTCTATTGAAGAAAACATCGATTTGGAAAATCTGCCCAAAGAGGTCAAGACAGATGAATTCAAGGACTTGAAGTGGGCTAAGTCGGAAGAGGAGCTAAAAGATAGGATCATGAAAATCAAGGCATTGCAGGTGAAATCCTCTGCAAAGTTGCCTGAAGAGACCAAACAAAAAGCGCTGCAAAGGATCGCCAAAAGGCAAACCAAATTTGAAGAGGACGTGCTCACGCCAGATCCTGAATTAAAAAAGAGATTCCTTCTCGCAAACTCCTTAAAGGCGTTCGCCTCCTCCCTAGACACTCACACAGCCTATTTTACACCGGAAGAAGCCACACAGTTCATGATCAACGTGCAGCAGCGGCTCTTTGGAATCGGCGCCCAACTGCGCGATGACATCAACGGCTTTACAATCGTAAAGATCATTGAAGGAGGCCCGGCAGCTAATTCTAAGGAACTTAAAGTGAAAGACCGCATCATTGCCGTCAACGGAGAGCCCGTCGTGGGAATGGACATAACCGATGCTGTAGAGCTGATCCGCGGCGAAGAGAACACGCCAGTCTCCCTCACCCTGGTTAGAGAGGTTCAGGAGAATGCGCAAAAAAAAGAAGAGACCCATGTCGTCACGCTCAACAGAGGCTCTGTCGTCCTTAAGGAAACGCGTTATGAAGCCACCTACGAACCCTTTGGCGACGGCGTCATCGTCGACTTAAAGCTGTTCTCATTCTATCAAGACAAAGACTCTTCCTCAGCAGAAGACCTTGAAAAAGCCTTTAAGGATATCCAGAAAGAGCACCATGTCAAGGGTGTCATTCTCGATTTGAGAAGCAATGCCGGTGGGATGCTGACGCAAGCCGTTGCCGTCACAGGCCTCTTTATCACAAAAGGCACTGTCGTTTCGATCAAAGACGACTCAGGCCATATCCAGCACTTAAGAGACTTAGATGGAAAAACGATGTGGGATGGCCCCTTGATCGTTCTCATCAACCGCGGCAGCGCTTCAGCTTCAGAAATCGTTGCGCAAGCCCTTCAGGATTATGGCAGAGCCCTCATCGTCGGCGACGACCACAGCTTCGGGAAAGGCTCTTTCCAGACATTCACTTTGGGCGGCACAAAAGCCAACGAAGTCAATCCTAAAGGAGAGTTCAAAGTCACCCGCGGCAGATATTACACTGTCTCAGGGAAAACGCCTCAGCTCGTCGGCGTGCAGTCAGACATTGTGGCGCCCGGCATCTTTTCGGAGTCGGAAGTTGGGGAAAAATACAACAAATACCCCCTCGAAAATGACAAAATACGCCCCAATTTCGACGATGACCTTCTAGACGTCCCATTCACGCAAAGAGACCGCATTCGCCTTCTCTACAAATTCGATCTGCAAAAACAGCTGCACACCTATGACAATATCAAGGAAAGGCTGCAGGATAACTCCACGCACAGGCAGGCTCACAACGCCAATTACCAAAGCTTTCTCAAAGAGGTCAAAAAGAAAAACGACGAGTTCGATCCCGACCAGATAGAAGATTTCGGGCAAAATGACCTTCAGCTGCAAGAGGCTTTTAGCATCATGAAAGACATGATCTTGCTTTTAGGAAATGCACATTGACCTATTGCAATCTAAAGACCTAGGTTGTAAGGTATCCTTTGAAATTTCACTTAACAAAGGAGCAGCTATGAGTCTAGAAAGTTTAAGAAAATTCAACCAAGCCTATGGTTACCCCCTCAACCATAACGAGGTCCGTTCTCCGGAGAGATCCAGAATGGAGGAATTGATCAATAAAGTTTTACTTGCCGTTCCATTTTTAGGCCTCATCTTGGCACACAAGTCCCCAGCGAAGACAGATTTAAATCGAGCCAGCCGATCTGTTCTATCCGCAACGATCATCTTTTTGCCCCTCGTACTCGCTCTCGACGTCATTGCAACCGTTATCACACAACCGCTGCAAAAGATTTTAGACCATAAAAGAGTTGTCAGAATTGAAGTTCCACAAGACACCATCGCGCGAACTGTCTAAAGTTCATCACCCCGTCAGATCCTGGCGGGGCCTTTCACCCTACTGATATTTTAAATAAGAAGTAATATAAATCTTGCATTTTATTTATAATTATAATACATTGTTAGCAAATCATTAAATTAACGGAGCTTACATGAATGTAGACAGATTAAAAAAATTCAATGTTGGGCGTGACAGGAATTATAGAAAAAATAATGGAAAATTAAAATGAGTTTAGAAGGATTAAGAAAGTTCAATATGGGGTACGGATTTCCTCTTCATAAAGAAGGAAGGTATCCGGGAAGCAAAACAGTCAACGTAATATATAAGATAATCGTCGCCGTTCCTTTTACTGGATTGTTTTTGCCTAGATTTGGAATCCCTTTAAGAGAGCATCCAGCAATTTTCAGTCGAACTATCCTAGCATCCAGTATCGTGGGTTTGCCAATTGTCTGCGTACTCGACATCATCGCCACGCTGTTTACACAACCTATCGGAAAAGCCCTGGAAAAACGTAGAGCCCGACAACTTGAACTAGCTGAAATGTAATATAAGGAGAGCTTTAATGAGTTTAGAAGGATTGAGAAAATTTAACGAGGGATATGGGTTTCCCCTGCACAGGAACCCAGAAGACTCTAAGTTAATGCTTATATTCGCAAGAATAACGGCCGCTATTCCCTTTTTCGGGCTCCGTGGCATCGAACCCAGAACAAATCCAGCGGAATCCAGCCGAATCATCTTGGCATCCACCATCGTAGGCTTGCCAATCATCTTCGCGCTCGACATCATCGCTACACTGTTTACACAACCTATCGGAAGAGCCCTAGAAAAACGCAGAGTCCGAAATCTTGCACTCGCTGAAATGTAATAGAGGAGAACTTTAATGAGTTTAGAAGGTTTAAAAAATTTTAACGTGGGATACGGATTTCCATTCCACAAAGAAGCAAGATTCGTAAGATTCGAAAATAATAATTTTGTCTATGAAAGCAAAAGAAGAATTACACTGTCTAAACTACTCCTCGCGATCCCTTTTCTTTTGATCATCAGGCTAAAAGGTTTTCCTTTAAAAGAAGCTTTAAAAGAATCACCAGTACAATGCAGCCGAGCCATCCTAGCCGCCACCATCGTGGGCTTGCCGATCATTTTCGCTCTCGATATCATCGCTACGCTGTTCACACAACCTATCGGTAGAGCTCTTGAAAAGAGGGCAAAGCAAGTGCAATTAAACAATGGTGCTAATGACATATAATTAACAAAGGAGTATTAAAATGAGTTTAGAAGGTTTAAAAAACTTTAATGTGGCATACGGATTTCCATTCCACAAAGAGGCAAGAGACAAAGGTAAAAGTGGAGATATAAAGTTTAAATTGTTCCTTACCGTTCCCTTCCTATCGATCATTTTGACGAAAGGGAAGATCCCTTTAAAAGAAGAACCAGCATGCTGCAGCCGAACGATCCTAGCCTCCACCATCGTGGGCTTGCCCATCGTTTTCGCACTGGACATCATCGCTACGCTGTTCACGCAGCCTATCGGTAGAGCGCTGGAAAAGCGCAGAGTTAGAAATCTCCAACAACAGTAACGTCCTTATGGTCCTGCCGAATTATGGCGGGACCATCAAATACAGTGTAAAAAAACTGCGCGATCACGTACAATAGCAGGGAATTAACTTAAGAAAGATACCATGACTGTACGAGTTCGCATCGCCCCTTCTCCTACGGGAGATCCTCATGTAGGAACAGCCTACATGGCCTTGTTCAACCTGATTTTTGCCAAGCGCTATGGCGGTAAGTTCATTCTCCGCATTGAAGATACCGACCAGTCGAGAAGCCGTCCGGAATATGAGCAGAATATCTTTAAAGCGTTGAAGTGGTGCGGATTGGAATGGGATGAAGGTCCTGATGTTGGAGGACCCTTTGGCCCATACAGACAGTCCGAGCGATTTGCGATCTACAAACAGTATGCAGAAGATTTAGTCAGCAAAGGCAAGGCCTACCGCTGCTTCTGCACAGCTCAAGATCTGGAAGAGATGCGCCTTGTTCAAAGCAAACAGGGCGGCAGAATGGGTTACGACCGCCGCTGCAGAAACTTAAGCCAGAAAGAAATCGATGAGAAGATGGATAAAGGCATCCCTCACGTCATCCGCATGAAAGTGCCATTGACCGGAGAGTGCGTTTACGACGATAAAATCAAAGG
>JBKEAL010000139.1:0-1193 GCA_047972195.1 Parachlamydiaceae bacterium | reverse complement strand
AAAGCTCCCCGGACTATAATGCGTGATGAAAGCATAGAAGAAACATATACAAATCCTGATTATGATCTGTCAAATCTGGGAGAATATATAAAGAATGTACTTCAACTGGAAGCCGTTGCTTGTAAAGACTGGTTGACCAATAAAGTCGACCGCTCTGTCACAGGTAAAGTAGCCCGTCAACAGACCCAGGGTGAAATACAATTGCCATTGAGTGACTTAGGTGCGGTTGCTCTCGACTATAAAGGAAAAGTTGGAATAGCTACTTCAATAGGACATGCTCCGCAGGCGGCAATGGTAGATCCTGCAGCGGGTTCAGTATTGGCTATTGCCGAATCATTAACGAACATAATATTTGCTCCGATTGAAGAGGGGCTAAAAGGAATATCTTTAAGTGCAAACTGGATGTGGCCTTGTAAGAATCCGGGGGAAGATGCCCGTTTGTACAAAGCTGTGGAAGCTTGCTCTGATTTTGCCTGCGAATTGGGTATTAACATACCGACAGGAAAAGACTCCTTATCAATGACCCAGAAATATGGAGATGAGAAAGTTTATTCTCCCGGTACTGTAATTATTTCTGCTGCCGGAGAAGTAAAGAATATTCGTAAGATTGTATCTCCGGTTTTAGCGTATATCAAAGGTACATATCTTTATTATATTGATTTCTCTTTTGATACTTTCAAACTGGGAGGCTCTGCATTTGCTCAAACAATGAGTAAACTGGGTGAAGAAGTCCCTACGGTAAAAGATCCTGAATATTTTAAGAATGCATTTAATGCAGTGCAGGAACTGGTTGATAGGGGATTAATTTTAGCTGGTCATGATGTATCTGCCGGAGGACTTGTCACAGCCATGCTTGAGATGTGTTTTGCCAATCCTCAGGGTGGACTGGAAGCCCGTTTGGATAAACTACATCATGCAGATTTAATAAAAGTATTATTCTCAGAAAATCCGGGTATTCTTATTCAGGTAAAACACCATCATCTGGTAGAAAAAATCCTAGATGATTACGGTATTGGATTTGCTATTGTTGCCCGTCCTATCGAAGAAAGAAAACTAGTCATCCAAAAGGAGGCTTTCTCTCAGGAATTCAATATAGATGAACTTCGCGATGTTTGGTTCGAGTCGTCATACCTGTTAGATAAAAAACAATCAGGAGAGAAACTGGCAGCAGACCGTTTCAATAATTATAAAAA
>JBKEAL010000210.1:0-24028 GCA_047972195.1 Parachlamydiaceae bacterium | reverse complement strand
TTTCCTTCGAAGAGCTTTCTCAATCTCTCTTTCGACGTTGAATCGTTCAAACATCGGCGCTTTGTCCCGGTAGTACTCAATCCGAAGCGGGTGTTCAGATTCGTAGCGCGCAAACAGCTTTTTGCATGCCTGGTAGGTCGGATAGTCGTCGACTAAAATCCGTTCCATTCTTCGGTCGATAGCGTTTAAAAGAGAGCGCTTGACAAGGTCAGTTTCTTGGAACAGAAGAGTCGGTGAGTTCGCTTTTTGGAATCCATCGAGGATGCCTTGCCATGTGTTCAATAAGTCGTGCGCTTCATCGATCAGCATTTCCGGTGTGGCGACGCAGCTGGCGGTTCTGCAGATTAGACCCATGTCTTGCGGCATTTCAAAGGAGCGGATGAATTTCTTTAGCTTTTCCCGGGCGTTTCTATCCTGGATTTTTCGGGAGACGCCGCGATGGCTGGAATTGGGAAGCAGAACTAAATAGCGGCCGGCGATGGAGACGTTCGATGTAAGTCTCGCTCCTTTAGAGCCGATCGCTTCTTTGACGACCTGCACTAAAACCCATTGGTCAGGTTTCAGAACTTGCTCAATATCAACCTGCTTCTCTTCCTCTTCTTTCTTTTGCTTCGCTTTCGATTGTTCCCAATCGAAGTCCATGTCGAACAGCTCTTCAAATTTCTTGCTGTTTTCGAGGATGTCGGAGATGTGGATAAAGCCGTTGTCTCCTTCGTCGATATCGACGAATGCAGACTGGATGTTGTGCAGGATGTTGCGGACTTTGCCCTTGTAAATGTTTCCGGTGAGCTGTCTCTCTTTTTTGCGGTCGATCTGCAGGTCGTAAAGGAGACCATTAATGATGTGCGCTGCCCGGATTTCTTTCGATTCTACGTTTAGTAGGAGTTCTTCCATAATAGATTACTGTTATTTTATAGGTTGCTCCACCTATGTTAAGGCGAAACGTGAAAAATGAGAAGAGAAATTCGATTCTTCTGGAATAAAATGGCTAATTGGGGTAATCTATCTAAGATTATGAGAGAGAAAAAGCCTTTAGACGAGAGCTTTAAGATTTACGTAGACCAGCTCAAAAAAGGCGGGGTGGAGAAGATCCATGAGGAATTTTCCCCCGATTTTTTAGATGTCCACGAGAAGGATCTGCAATTTAAAGATCCGGTTTCCGTTGAAGGGGAAGCTTATGTAGCCGAAGGCGAATTGGTCCTTCGTTTGAATATCTCTACTGCGGTATGGATTCCTTGTTCCGTGTGCAATGAGCCGGTCAAGGTGCCCTACAGCATAAAAGATCACTACATGGCGGTACCTGTAGAGGAGATCAAGTCGGGCATCTTTTCTCTCGTGGAACCTCTACGCGAGACGGTATTGTTGGATGCGCCGGCGTATGCTGAGTGCGGGGGAGCCTGCCCTGAAAGGAAAAGCGTAGAAAAATATTTAAAAACACACCACACTTCAAAGGATGCGGAGTCAATGCATTACCGGCCTTTTGAAGGGTTAAAATCTGATGAAGGAGTTTGAACCATGGCAGTCCCACGCAACCGCGTTTCTAACGCGAGAAAGAACTCGAGACGTTCGCACCATGCCAAGAAGCCGAAGCCTGTCTCTGCTTGCAAAAATTGCAACGCGCCTAAAATTTCCCACGTTGTTTGCCCTTCTTGCGGCTTCTACGGTGGAAGATTAGTCGTTGCAGCGAAAGATTAAACATTTTTAAAAGGAAACGGATTTGCGCATTGGCATAGATCTGATGGGGAGTGATCATTCCCCCCTTGCGCTTTTTGATGGAGTTGTTCAAGCGGCAAAGATGTTTCCTGCCGCTTCTTTTGTCCTGTTTGTCGATAAAGAGTCAGCTTCCAGTCTACAAGACCTTTTAAAACCCCTCCAAAAGTTCGGAGGCCCACTGGCCTCCATTCAGTTTCACATCGCAGAGCAGGTCGTCTCCATGCATGACGATCCGATGAGCGCTATTCGCCATAAGAAAAAATCTTCGATGATCCTGGGGATCAAAGAACTTAAACGTAAAGCGTTGGACGCATTCATCACTTCCGGCAATACCGGAGCCTTGATGGCTTCTGCCACTTTGACGCTGCCGCTACTGCCCTCAGTAAGACGACCAGGGCTTTTAGCCTCACTGCCCACCGAAAGAGCACCTCTGGCGGTACTCGACGTCGGCAGCTATCTTTTATGCAAAGCTGAGCATTTAGTGAACTTTGCTAAAATCGGCTCCGTGTATCAAAGAGTCTACAACAAAATCCTGAAACCTCGCGTCGCACTATTAAACATCGGATCAGAATCCAAAAAAGGCACCGCCGAGCACCAGAAGGCCTACCAGTTACTGAAAGAAGAAGCCGCCAAGGAAGAGTATGAGTTTCTGGGCAATGTCGAAGGAAGAGAAGTGTTCCAAGGAAAAGTGGACGTCCTCGTTACAGACGGCTTTACTGGAAACGTCTTTCTGAAAACTACTGAAGGGGTAGCTTCTTTCATCCTCGAATTCCTAAAGAAAAGCTCAAGCGCTGCTCCTTCTACTCATTTACAGCACTTGATCCAAGAACTACAGTCCCATTTCTCCTATGCCGAATATCCCGGCGCCGTGCTCCTCGGAGTCGACGGCATCGTCATCAAATGCCATGGCGCAGCCTCCTCCAAAGCGCTCTTCAATGCCATCAAAGCAGCCATCGTATACGTCGAAGGCGATCTGATCGAAAAGATCAAACACAGCCTAGAAATTTAGCACGTTTTCTCTACAGCAGTCTTTTAAGGCCAGCACAGAGATTTTCTTCTCCATGGGAAAGCTTTCCTCTACTGGTGTTACGATAAATAGGTGGTGCAGATCGAGCGATTCAATGCCGCTTCGCATCGATTTGGTGATTTGCGGTTGATCTGAACATTTAAATTCAAATCCAATGCGATATCGGTCCAAAGTGACAAATAAATCCACTTCGGCCATTTGATGGGTTGCCCAAAAATAACACTCTTCATTTCTTAGTTGTAGTGCGTTGATAACTTCTTCTAATCCAAATCCCTCCCAGGAAGCTCCTTTCTGAGTGTCCAAGATGAGGTTTTGATAGTTTTTAATGGATTGTAAATTGTGGTAAATGCCGGAGTCTCGGATGAATAATTTGGGGGATTTAACTAATCTTTTAGATCGATTTTCATGCCATGGAGGCAGTATGCGAATCATAAATGTACCTTCAAGCAGCGCCAGGTAATTTTTTAGCGTGGAGGTGGATACTTCAAGGAATTGTGCCATGTTTGAGTAGTTCAAGATGTTTCCATGGTATTGTGCAAGCATGGCCCATAATTTTAATATGCGGTGAGGCGGTAGATTTAAACCTAAGTTGGCAAGATCTTTTTCAAAATAGGTTTGCATGTAGATTTCCCGCCAGCGATAGCTTTGTTCATCCGAGTCAGCAAGAAAGGACTTAGGGAATCCTCCTCTTAGCCACAGCTGTTTTTGATGACCGACTTCGGATAGTTGAAAGGGGGTAACGGAAATGTAAGCGATACGCCCTGCCAAGGTTTCTGAGCTTTGCTGTAATAAGTCCCTCGATGCGCTTCCAAGAATTAGGAACTTGATATCTTTTCTTGTGTCAGTCACAACGCGCAGATAAGGAAAAAGATCAGGTCTTCTTTGGATTTCATCTATAACGATGAGACCTGAAAGCGCTTCGAATATGAGCTTCGGATTTTCCATCTTCGCCAGGTCGGTATAATCCTCCATGTCGAAGTAATGGACGGGAGCCTTATACGACTTAGCAAACTGGCGGGCTAGAGTGGTTTTCCCGCTTTGTCTAGGGCCCAAAAGGGCGCAAATGGGAACAATGGACAAGTCATTAGAAATGCTATCGAGCAAAGCGGTGCGTTTTTTCTCCATACTTGCATTATATGGTTTTTCCATGAAAAATTGCAAGTCGACTTGTCAATTTTCATGGATAACACTAAGAAACTCTAGCAAACTGCTTTTCAGCCAGTTTCTTTAATATTTCCCACTCTAAATCCCATCTACCCAAATAACAATGAGTCGCTTTTCCTAAATGAGTGACGTGACGGAGTTTATTTATTTTTGTTCTACTTATTCGATGGGCAGGGCATTTTGCAAGAGGGCTGTGTCCTCTTCTAAAGGAGAATCTTTGTCGAGCCGGATGGCGGGGCCGAAGGTGGCTTCGATGGTGGTGAAGGGTTTGGGGATGCGCAGGCGGTCCCAGGTTTTAAGTTCCCAGTAGCTTTTGGCAACCCAATCGAAGGGGATGATGGCGGCTTTGGATTCTTTGGCGGCGACGGCGATGCCGGGTTTGATCTCGTAGCGAGGGCCTTTGGGGCCGTCGGGTGTGATGATTAGGATGTCTTTGGTGTATTTTAGGCGGGTGATCATCGCTTTCAGCGCTTGGTCTTTGGAGTCGTGTGGGACGCGGATGGCGTCGCCTCGTCCAAAAGTCATGCAGTATTGCGCGAGGATCTCTCCATCTTTACTGTTGCTGACAAAGGCACAGAAGCGGACTTTTTTGAATGTGCGGATAGCGATTGAACCGATGGCGACAAGGCGGTTGTGCCACAGCATGATGATGCAGGGGCCCTTTTTGACAGCTTCAATCAGATTCTCCTTTCCGCGGACTTTTAAGCGGCAGGTAGAGAGCAGAATGCCAAATACGGCGCGGATCAGGTAGGCCAATATTTTGGATGTGAAGGTTCCTTTGTTTTCTCTCATAAGGTATCCAGGATGGTTTTCGCGGCTTCAAGGCTCGCTTGTTTGCCGCCAAGGATCTGCTTTAATCTCTCTGATGCCTGCTTGTTTTTTTGACTACGCATGACCTCTTCTAAGCTATTGGCAATGGTTGAGCTGTCGAGCCAATAGCCGATCCACTCTGGATAGATCGTCTCGTTCAGAAGGATATTGGCGAGGCAGTAGTTCTTTAAGGAGAGCTGCAAGATGTATTTGGCGATCAGATAGTTAATCCCTCCTACCGGATAGGTGACGACAAAGGGAGTGCCGTGCAAGGCTAGTTCTAAGGTAATTGTTCCCGATTTGGCAATCGCGCCGCTGCACTCTTTCATGCATTCGTAGTGGTAAGCTTTAGGGAGCAGGGAAAAGCGAGGGTCGTTAGGCAAAAGGCTTTTGTCCTTTAAAGAAACCACGACATGCAAGTTAGGGTCTTTATCAAGGAGTTTTTTTACTGCCCGTATCTGTAGAGGCAGATTTTTCTGGATTTCAGCAGGTCGGCTTCCGGGAAACAGGGCGATCAGTTTTTTATCTTCAGGAAGAGATGTTTTTATCTTCCAATTGGGATCATAGGCGTAGTTTTGGATCCCTTCAATCAAAGGGTTTCCCACATACTTCGCAGGCAAAGCGCTTCCTTCGTAGTACTTTGGCTCGAAAGGGAGGATCGACAGCACGAGATCGTACGCCTTTTCCATTTTCTTGATGCGGGATTGGCCCCAAGCCCAGACCGAAGGAGAGACGTAGAGAATAATTTTTCCTTTGTATCCTTTGCTTCTAATTGACTGAGCAAGCTTGATGTTAAATCCTTGGTAGTCGATCAAGATGCAGGCGTCAGGGTTTCCCTTTAGGATCGTTTCTGTGCAGGTTGTAAGGCATTTGAAGAGCTTTGGAAGGGAAAATAGCACATCGGTAAATCCCATCACCTGTAGATCATCAAAAGGAAATAGGGAATGCAAACCTTGCAACGCCATTTTCTCTCCGCCGACACCTTGAAAAGCCGCTTCAGGTTGAAGCTGTTTCAAGGTTTTCATGAGATGGGCGCCATGAAGATCGCCGCTGGCTTCGCCGGCAAATATGAAGAAGTTAGTTCTCTTCACATTTCCTCGAAAGCATGAGGTTTCTAGCGTAAGGAATCATGCCGAAGAGTGGGCCAACCAAATTGATGTAATCGCGGATTTCAGCGAAGTAAAAGAGGGAAAAGAGCGCGCCAATTAAGCTGAGCCACCAGAAGAGAGGGCCTAAATAACTGCGGTCTTGCAATTCCGATTGAATCCACTGTACCCAGAATCGCGAAGCAAACAGCACAACTCCTGCTGCACCAATGGTGTTGGTGAAGAGAGAGACGTCGATTGCTTTCTTTTGGAACGCATGAGTGGGAACGCGCATCCAGTTTTCAAACGAGGCCAAGGAAAAAAGTGCTGTTGAAGAGATCAAGGAGATGGCTAGGAGGAGAAACACGGTTCTCTTCCTGTAATGGAGCGATTTTGGTTCCATCAAATTCAAGTTTCTTAAAGAGATGACGCTGTTAATGACCTGAACGGCAAAAATGGGGAATTGCGCTTGAATGAAGGAGTGGACGCCAAGAGTGACATTGCCAAGTAAGCTTAACCACCAGAAGGGGCGGTTGACGATTGAAGCGCCCGCTTTTTCGCTCGCTAACCATTGCACAAGGAATCTCAGGGTGAAAGCAACGGTCGAAACCAGTCCTAAGGGGTAGAGCGTTTCTTGCAACCCGGAAAACATCAGCTCTCTTCTCCAACTTTATAGCGCAGGCTGCGGCTCTTCATCCAGCGTACAGCAAACATGTCGGCGATGGTGTTGAAAGAGCGGTTGAAGAAGTTGTACTTGGTTTGGCCTCTCGTTCTCTCTCTGTGGTTAACGCGCACTTCAGCCACTTTATACCCTTCCATGGTAAATAGAGCAGGAAGGAAGCGGTGCATCCCGTGGAACAGTTTGAGTTGTTTCAGGCTATCGCGTTTGTACACCTTTAGAGAACATCCGGTGTCGTGAACGCCATCTTCGCAGAAGGAGCCTCGAACCCAGTTGGCGAGCTTGGAGGTGATTTTTTTACTCATCGGATCTTTTCTCTGGTGGCGCCAGCCGACCACTAGATCATAATCGGGTGCGAGCTTCAAAAGTGCGGGGATATCGTTCGGGTCATTCTGACGGTCGCCGTCTAATGTGATGATGTAAGCCCCTTTGGCTGCTTTGAAGCCTGCGTCAAAGGCGCTTGTCTGCCCATAATTTTTATCGAATTTTAAAATGCGCAGATAAGGAGCGCTTTTCTTGAGCTGTTTTAAGATGTTTAAGGTGTTATCTGTAGAGCCATCGTCGATGCAGAGCAATTCCCAAGGCTTGTTTAGGGAGTTCATGACGGGTTCGAGCTCGCGGATGAGATCTTCGACGTTCTCTTCTTCGTTTTTGAGTGGTATGACAATCGAATAGTTCATGAATTCCTCCAAATCAGCCATGCATCGGCTCTCTAGTTTTATGCCTTCTCGCAGGAGTGGCATGCGGTGTATGCCTCTGCTCTGCATGGTCAAGGTAGCTTTTATAGTGCTCCCTCCAGGCAAGATAGGTCTCTTTCAGCTGAGGATAAACCATCGCCCTGAGCTTCAAGAGGCGCAGTGCCAGAGGGAATTCCCGAATGCGGAACATGCGGACCGGATGCTGCTTTTTCGTGATCAGCGGGACAAATCGGAATTGCGTCGTCAAAATGTAGGCCGCAATCGCCTGAATTCTTTTAGGGAAGTGGGAGAACGAGGACACCATAATGTCTCTCATTAGAGTGTAGGTGATCTCCAGAATGTCGCCCTGATGCGGCATGCGGTTTTGCGCTTTGTATTCTCTTCTTACGCAATCTTCCAGGATGGGGTAGAGAAGGGCTGCAACTAAAACAGGTCTTTCAAGAGGGTAACTAGAGGCACTTTTATTTTCATGGTCGCACGCTTCCAAGAAGCGTTTGATCGTAGGGCCGAAGGGCCCTTGCAGTTCTGCGGCAATTTTAGGGAATAAAAGCTCTAGGAAGCGATGGTTTAGCATCAGCTCGACAAAAGGGGCGGAGGCTTTTGATTCGAGCATTCTGAGCCATTCTTCAAGGAGTCGCGCCGGCGAGCTTTTTTTGATCTCAGGCAAACAGGAGACTAGGGCTGCCTGATCTTTGTCGTGGATGGAAAACCCGTAGCGCGCCTGGAACTTCAAAAGGCGGATCATTCTGACAGGATCTTGCTTAAACCGCACTTCAGGTTCGCCGATCGATCTCAACATTTTGTTTTGGATATCTTCCCAGCCCCCGACGTAGTCGATGATTGAATGTGATTCCGGATCGTAGAGTAAGCCGTTTATAGTGAAGTCGCGTCTTCTGACATCTTCTTCCTCGTTTCCCCACTCATTGTCGTGGACGATCAGCTCGTCGGTCATCTCTCCCGCTCTAAAAGTGGACACTTCCAGGATGTGGTGGCCGAAACGGATATGAGCCAAGCGGAAACGACGCCCAATGAGTAAGCATTTGCGTCCGAAAACGCGCTTCACCTGCTCCGGTCTTGCCGAAGTGGAGATGTCGTAATCTTTCGGGCTTTTTCCTAAGAGAAGATCGCGAACGCCGCCCCCAACGAGATAGGCAGAATAGCCTGCTTCTCTTAAGCGATGGATGACATGCAATGCGTCTTTGTCGAGCAAAGAGCGGTCGATCGTGTGGCTGGATTGGTCGTAAATGGTTGGCATAAAGAGTTGAGGATAACGCTTTTTTTTGAAAAAGTCAAGGGGTTAAATAGGTTCTAAGTCTCTTGTTTTAAGAGATTTCTATAATTAATTCAATCAGCACAAATAACAGCATGATCAGCAGAAGACGATTTCCCCCTCCAATTTCATGCGGCGTCTCCGGATGTAACTTGCGCATCTTCCACGCCATCAATACAGGCAACATCCCAAGAAGCAATGCTACTCCATAACCGCCCGCCAAGTCTAAGGCTTGAAGGAAGATGTGAGGATAGATTTTTGCAATAAGAAGGGGAGGAAGGAACACGAGCAAGCAAAGAAGCGCCTTGCCTTTGGCTGTTTTTTCTACCCCCAAACCATCCGCAAGAAAATCTTTGAGTCCAAGGGTCACTCCAAAGAAAGAAGTTAACAGGGCAAAGAAGGCAAAAAACTTCCCGAGGAAGTACACAAGAGGGGTTCCAAGATAGTCCTTCAAAGGGTAAACAGCATTTTGGCCCAATTCAAGAGCTTCTTTTAGTCCGCCTTTGCCTTCATAGGGGAGGATTCCCAAGATGAGCCATTGCCAGATGATGTAGGTGCACAAGGCGATAGTGGTGCCTCCAAAGATGCTCATGCGGATTTTTCTTCGGTCCCTATCTTGGTAGGAGACTAGGGTAGGCACGATGCCTTGGTACGCAAAGGCTGTAAATGCAATCGGCAGAGCATAGATCGACAAGGCAAAGTTATGCTGGAGAAGTAGATCTAAACGCACCTCGCTAGCTCCTAAAGCAACAAAAGCAAAGTAAAATAGCGCAAGGCCTGCCATGAGGAAATAATTGAGCTTTCCAACTACTCTAGCGCCTAAATAGACGAAAGGAGCAAAAATCAACACAAAAAGCAGCGGTCCATATTCTCTTGGGATTGTTTCATTGAATAATTCCACCAGCATATCTCCGCAACCGACGACGTACGCTACTGTCAGACAGTAAAACAGAAAGAGGTATAGGACCCAGGCAAATAGCTTTCCAGGCAGTCCAAAAGTCTTATCTGCCATTGAAATGATATTGACATTCTCTTTCATCTGCAAAGCAATTTCCATAAAAAGCAGCCCTGTAGCTGTCATAAAGAGCCAGCAAGCTGCGTAGATGAAGAGGGAAGGGATAAAACCTCCCGCAGAAGTGAGCACGGGAAGGGCTAACATCCCTCCGCCGATGGTGGTGCCGGCGACCAAAAGCGCCCCACCAAAAATAGATCCATGTTTCATGATGTGTGTTACTCAACGGTTACGGATTTTGCCAGATTGCGCGGCTGATCGATATCAGCCCCACGTTCCAGAGCAATGTAAAAGGCAAATAGCTGTGTGACGATAGTAGAAAGGATCGGCGCCAGGCAATCTAAGGTTTTAGGGACCCATAGGATGTCCTCGGCAATTCCTTCAAGACTTTCAGAATCTCTTTCGGCAATAGCAATGATTTTTCCTTCTCGGGCTTTGACTTCCATGAGGTTGCTGACAGTCTTATTGAACAGCGCTTTGTTTGCGCACAAGGCTACGGTTGGGCAATCCGGAGAGATCAATGCAATCGGACCATGCTTCATTTCACCTGCAGGGTAGCCGTTCGCATTGATGTAGGAGATTTCTTTCAGTTTTAATGCGCCTTCAAGAGCTGTCGGGAACATGTAGTTACGACCCAGGAAAAAGAAGTTTTCGTATTGCGCGTATTTTTTAGCGCAGCGTTCGATTTGTGCGCTCGAATTTAAAATTTCCTCCACTTGGACAGGGATCATGAGCAACGCATTTAAGAATTTAATTCCCTCATCCTTGGCCATGTTTCTCAATCTTCCCAGAAGCAGTGTGATGAGCGACAAAACTGTCAATTGGCTAGTGAACGCTTTCGTGGAGCACACTCCAATCTCAACTCCCGCTTTTAGAAAGATTGCCGCGTCGGCTTCTCTTGAAATGGTTGAGGCGTACACATTCGTTAAAGCGAGGATTTGAGCGCCTTTTGTTTTCAGTTCACGCATTGCTGCAATCGTATCTGCCGTTTCTCCTGACTGGCTGATCGCAATGACCAGGGTGTCAGGCGGGACAATCGGGTTCTTGTAGCGGTATTCAGACCCAATTTCCACATGGACCGGGATGCCTGCTATCTCTTCGATCATGTAAGCGCCGACGTAACCTGCGTGGTATGAGGTTCCGCAGCCGATGATGATGATATTTCTGATGTTTTTAAATAGTTCATCAGAGTGAGCAATGTCTTCAAAGAGCGCGCTGCCGTAATCGAGGATAAATCTTCCTGCCAGAGCGCTTCTGATGGCGGATGGCTGTTCAAAGATTTCTTTAAGTGTGTAATGGGAAAAATCTCCTTTGGAGGTCTCTTCACGAGCCTCATCCAGCGTAATAGTATCTTTGTGGACGCGTTCGTGCTTTTTGTTAAAAATGGAGACTTTGTCCTTTTTCACTTCAGCAATCTCCCCGTGGGAGAGGTAGATCACTTCGCGCGTTTCAAAAGCAAAAGCGTGGTAGTCAGAAGAGACAAACGCTTCGTTTTTTCCAATGCCAATCACGAGGGGCGCTTCATTGGCAATGGCGATGATGGTGTCAGGGTGATTAGCGTGAAGGATTGCAAGGGAATATGCGCCCTGTAGTCTTTTGACCGTCTTCTGAACAGCTTCTGCAAAGTCTCCCTTGTAATTTTCCGCTATCAAATGCGCGATCACTTCCGTATCTGTTTCAGAAAGAAACTCAACGCCTTTACTTTGCAGTTCCGTTTTGAGCGTTTGGAAGTTTTCAATGATGCCATTATGCACGACAGCGATCGATTTGGCCCCATCGAGATGGGGGTGTGCGTTAGGTTTCGTGACGCCGCCATGCGTTGCCCATCTAGTTTGGGAAATGGCTACATCTACAGGTACAGGCTTCTGTTCTACAGCCCTTTCAAGTTCGCTGACTTTTCCTACCTCTTTCCAGAAGTAAATCTTGTTGTCCTTAATACCTGCTATGCCGGCGGAATCATACCCGCGGTATTCGAGTTTTTTCAGTCCATTCAAAACTGTCTTTAGGGGGTTTTTCCCGCCAATGTATCCAAAGATTCCGCACATAATTTATCCAATCTCTTCTTGCGCCGAGGCAGCAATTTTCGAGGCTATTTGTTGTATTTGTTTCAATTTTGGTCCTTGTACTGTGACTCGGAGGAGAAGCTCAGTTCCGGAGTAGCGCACCATGATGCTTCCGGAGTTTCCAAGGTCTTTATGAAGCTCTTTTATCAGCTTGTTTGTATTTTTTAGAGATTCAATCGGTGGTTTTTTCGAGACAGGAATGTTCTGGATTACTTGTGGATACTTCTTTACGGTGGCAGCGAGGTCGGAGAGCTTGGAGTCTGTTTCGATCATGATTTTCAAGACTTGGAGGGCGGCTACAATGCCATCTCCTGTCGAGTTGTGGTCTAACGAAATCAGGTGGCCGCTCTGTTCGCCTCCCAGCGTGGCATCGTGCTTGAGCATTTCCTGGATCACATAACGGTCGCCAACGCCAGCCTGAATCACGCGGATGCCCTCTTCTTCCATCGATTTCAGGAAGCCCAGGTTGCAGGCAATCGTGGAGACGATCAGATCGTTTTTCAGAAGGCCTTTTCGCTTTAAATCCTTCGCGCAGATGGCGAGGATGGTATCGCCGTCGATGATCTGGGCATTTTCATCCACCATGATCACGCGGTCAGCATCGCCATCCAATGCGATGCCTACGTCGGCTTTATGCTCGATCACGCCTTTTTGGATCTTTTGAGGATAAAGCGAACCGCAATCGAGATTGATGTTCAAACCATCCGGAGAGCATCCATAGGGAAATACGGTGGCGTCCAGTTCCTGGAATACAAGCGGAGCGACCTTGTAGGCAGCGCCGTTTGCGCAGTCTAAAACAATTTTAACGTTCTTTAGAGAGATTTTTCTTGGAAATGTCGCCTTGCAAAACTCGATGTAGCGGCCATCTACGTCATGGACGCGGCTGTTTCTTCCGATGCGGTTGTCTTTGGGTAGGTTCTCTGAATAGTCGTTGGCATGGATCAGTGCTTCCACTTCGCGTTCCCATGTATCGGGGAATTTAAAACCTTCCGAGGAGAAAAACTTGATGCCATTGTCGTAAAAAGGGTTGTGGGATGCAGAGATGACCACTCCGGCGTCTGCCCGGTAAGCTCTCGTGATGAAGGCAACGCCCGGCGTAGGGAAGGGTCCAAGCATCAATGTATCGACACCCATTGAACATAAACCGGCAATCAAAGCGTTTTCGAACATATAGCAAGATAGTCTCGTATCTTTTCCGACTACGACGCGTGCTTTTGTTTTTTGCTTTTGAAATAGCTTGCCAACGGCTCTCCCCAGGGCAAGAGCAGTTTCTACAACCATTGGCGAATGGTTGGCATGTCCTCGGACACCATCGGTCCCGAAGATTTTAGCTGGCTTTGATTGTTGCATATGGTTAAGAATAATGGATTATTGTTGCATTTTCAAGAATTTTGCTAAGATGAGTGGCAATGTATACGAATTCAGTTGAATGGGATCAGCTTGCCCATGTTCCGGCGATCGTTTCCAAGCGCAGTTCTAATTCATTTAAAGTGTTCGCAGTCAGTGCTTTAGTAACTTCCATCGCACTAATTCTCTTTGGTTCCCTTCTTATTGCCGGTGTCGCCTCTTTTCCCTTGGTTTTAGCCTTTGGAGTCGTGATTCTTGGAGCAGGTGCAGCTGCCCTAATTTCCCGTTTTTTAGTGCCTCTACTGTTAAAACATGAACGCACTAGAAATCAAAGAGTATTAACGATGATTTTTCTAAAAGTGCAGATTTTAAATCAAAATTTGAGTGAATTTGAGAGAGAAATCTCATACCTTATCAAAGAATTAAAGCGCGGGGGAGACCCTCGCGTCATTTGTGAGCAAATGAAACGCCTATTAGAAGGCGGGCCCGAATAAACGGGCCCTGCCTATTTAGAATCCAAATCTAAAGTAGACTCCGCTTCCTCTGTTATAGTAATAAGGGTCGTAGTAATAAGAGTTGTTATAGTAATAAGGATAGGTGTTGTAATAGTAGTATGGATAGGAGTTGTAATAACTGCCTCTCCAGCCACTTCTCCAGCCACCATCCCAACGATTGTGATAATGGCCTCTATGATGGCCTCCCCTATCGGCTATTTCTACAGATTTCTTTCCAATATTTTGTGTAGCAGAAAGATCAGGTGTCCACATGACCATGCAAAGTGTCAAAAATGAAAGAACTATAAATGAAATGGTCTTCATAACACACCTCCTAGGTAGTGTGGCTTGCCTCGTCCTCTTCGGCCTTAAGTGAGCCGAGCGTAGAGAGTAAACTCTCCACTAGAAAAGGATTTGCATGAGGCAAGCCTATCAAAGGTAGGTGCGAAGTCCATGCCAGTCTATCGCTGATAAAGACCAATAGTGTGCGCATTGCCAAGAATATGACCATTCATGGCGTTTTTTACTGCCGTTTTACTACTTCCCGAGGGTAAATTCAGTGCACTATCTAAAGCATAAACTGTGAAAAAATAGCGATGGGGTTTTCCTTTTGGCGGGCAGGGGCCCTTATATCCCATCTCACCGAAGCCATTTGTGCCTTCTTCGGCAACTTTTGCCCCCTCTTTCAGCTCCTGTGCATTCCCGGGAATATTCCACGCAATCCAGTGGTCGAAAGTCCCCGAAGGAGCGTCCGGATCGTCGACAATCAGCACTAAACTTTTCGTCCCGCTCGGTAATCCAGTAAACTTCAACGGCGGTGAGACATTTTCCCCTTCGCACGTGTGGCGTTTCGGTATGTACTGATTGAGCTCAAAAGCCGGGCTTTCTATCTCTCTTCAATTATTCAAATTATTCTGGCCAGAGAATTAGGAATGTTTAACTTATTTCTCAGGCTACCAATCCTAGATTTAGATAGTGAGATACCGTGCAATCTTTTAATTTTTTTACTGATCTCAAAATCGGTAAATGGATTCTTTTTGTCTTCATCAGCAATAACATTTTTGATAGCTTCTAACGCTGGATGATTGATATTACGTTTTATTTTTCGTGTTTTTCTTGGTATCATTTTACCATCAGCATCCCGGTAGGATAATTGCCGTTCACTAGCATCAGGAATGAGTAATTTCTTTCTGAGATTGATAACCGTACGATGAGTTATGGGATAACCACATACAGCCTCAATTTTTTTAGAAATGTCTCTATCAGTTAAAGGCATCGATTTATCTTCCTCTTCAATCATCGATTGGATTGCCTTTCGAGCTGCTGGATCAGAAATTTTATTCTTGGGTATGAGAAGTTCTTTTTGAATAAGTTCACCGGTAGGATCATAGTTCATAATTTTTCTGAAACTGGACTTAGGAATGTTTAATGCCTGTCGTATATTGATAACATAACGGTAGTCAATAGGAAAACCACATATATCCTCAACTTCTTTAGAAATCTCCACATCGGTATATGGTTTCATTTTGTCTTCAGCTTCAATGAGATTTTCTATAACTTTTATTACTGGATGATATCTTTTTGGCACGTAATTTTTAGGCTTGCTTGAAGTCTTTTCACTGGCAAGGCTAGGGGGAGAAGAGGCGAAATCGCTTTCAGAATCGTCAATGCCTCGAAGCTCAGGAAAAAGTTCACAATCGATATCCATATTTTGAGGTTTGCTTGAAGTCTTTTCACTGGCAAGGCTAGGAGGAAAAGATGCGAAATCGCTTTCAGAGTCATGAATGACTCGAAGCTCAGGAAAAAGTTCACAATCCATATCCATTAGAGGGTTGTACACAGTCTCGGCTGGAGTCTCGGCTGGCAAATGGGATTCCAATCTCAGTTTTTTCGGGCTGAGCATGGGTGAGGATTCTTCAGATATATGTCTCTTCAAAGCAGAGACTTTTAAATCAACAGCATCCAAAGTCTCAGCTGGTTGAATATTGGTACTTACATTAATATGATTTATATAATCCGAATTTATGCTCATTAAAAACCTCAAAAAATTTTAATTAATTATATCATTTATATAAATAATATACAATCATTAAATGGATAACAATTCGTTGATTTTTGAAGTTAAGAGCAACAAAGTATGAATGCCGGAATCCAGTACACTCCTGTAGATTCCATTATGATAGTTTTAATTTCACACTGCTTAAGCCAGTCTGCCATTTTTTGTAGTTCAGCAGTAAATGTTGAAAACTCTCTTACAGCGACGAAATACCGCAAAAATTCTACATGAATCATGTTATTTACCGGTAGGGAGGCCGAGGGCACTGTCTCGCTCTGCGTTGAAAAAATCTGAGAGTTTTGGGCAAGGGCGTGGTGATTAGAAGAGACTGTTGACGAAGGATTGGGGATTGAAGGGTTCGAGATCTTCGATGCTTTCGCCGACGCCGATGAAAGCGACGGGGATGCCGAGAGTTTTCTGGATGCTTAAGACGATGCCGCCTTTGGCGGTTCCATCCAGTTTAGTTAGGATGAGGCCGGTGAGTTTTGTGTAATTTTGGAAGGTTTTTGCTTGGTCGATGGCATTTTGTCCGGTGGTAGCGTCGAGGATCAGGTAGGTTTCGTGCGGTGCGCCGGGGTGGGCTTTGTCGCACACGCGGCGGATTTTGTCGAGTTCCTGCATTAGGTCAGTTTTCGTATGCAACCTGCCGGCGGTGTCGATGAGCGCCAGATCCTTGCCTCTAGCTTGGGCGGCTTTCAGTGTGTCAAAAGCAATGGCTGATGGATCGCTTTTTGGCTGGCCTTTGACGATGTCGACGTTTAATCGGTCTGCCCAAAGAGCTAGCTGCTCGGTGGCAGCTGCGCGAAAAGTGTCTGCTGCTCCCAAGATCGGACTTAGTCCCTGATTCTGGTAATAGTGGGCCAGTTTGGCTGTCGTTGTGGTTTTGCCGTTGCCGTTGACGCCGACGACGAGGATGACGTGCGGTTTGCTAGAAGAAAAAACTTTTTCTTTAGGTTCCGGGAATAAGGCGAGGAGATCGGATTTTAACCCTTCAAGGAGCTCTTGTGAGGAGAGATCGGGCTGTTTTTTCATGCGATCCCGAACTTTCTCCGTCAGATCGCGAGCAAGGGAAACGCCAAGGTCTGCTTCGTAGAGAATTTGGACGAGATCGTCCAACTTTTCAGGGTCGATTTTCCCTGAGAAGAATTTTTCTAGCTGCGATCCGAGGAATGAACGCGTTTTCTTTAGCGCTTCCTGGATTTTAGCAAAACCTTTTTTGATGAAACCAAATGCCATATTATGGATAGTGATGGTAACAAATAATCGAGCATTTGTCCATGAATCTTCACGAATATCAGGCAAAAGAGATCCTTAAAAGATATGGGATTCCTATGCCACCCTTCATCGCGATTGCTACTTTATCAGAACTGGATAGCGCTTTAGAAAAATTGGGCACGGAAGAGGTTGTGATCAAAATCCAGGTGCACGCCGGTGGGAGAGGTAAAGCGGGTGGCGTGAAGATTGCGAAAAATAAAGCAGAAGCACGCAAACTCGCGGGAGAGTTGTTCAGTTTGAGAATGGTGAATGAGCAAACAGGCCCTCAAGGGGTGATGTCTTCTCGATTGTTGATTTCACCTTTGTCGCCCATTCTCAAAGAGTATTACATTGGAGCGGTTGTCGATCGCAAAACAGGCGAGCCTCTAATCATTGCAACCCCAGAGGGGGGTGTAGAGATTGAAGAAGTTGCGAGAAAAAGCCCTGAGAAGATATTGAAGTTGCCGATTCCTCTCGATGGAAAGTTGAAAAATTACAAGTTGTGGGAAGCCGCAAAATTCATGGGATGGAAAGAGGAGCGGGAAGAGGGCATGCACATCATTCGCCAGCTCGCAAAAGCTTTCATTGAATTGGACGCATCGCTGCTTGAAATCAACCCGCTGGTATCCACCGGAAATGGAGCGTTATGTGCTTTGGATGCAAAATTGTCAATCGATGACAACGCACTTTTCCGCCATCACGATCTCTCAGAAATGTTTGATTCAACACAGATCAATGAACTGGAAGCCGAAGCTAAAGTTTACGATTTAAGTTACATCGCTTTAGATGGGCAGATAGGCTGCATGGTGAATGGAGCGGGGCTTGCAATGGCCACGATGGACATCATCGAATATTATGGAGGTAAACCCGCCAACTTCTTAGATGTTGGCGGAGGCGCTAGTAAGGAGAAGGTGGCGCAAGGGTTTAAAATTTTGCTCAACGATCCACATGTCAAGGCGAGCCTTGTGAATATTTTCGGCGGCATCATGAATTGCGAAACATTGGCAGAAGGTATTGTCGAGGCATGCCGTGAAGTAGATCTCCGCGTACCGTTAGTTGTGAGAATGGAAGGGACGAATGTTGAGAAGGGAAGAAAGGTCTTAGCGGACTCAAAGTTGAAAATTACGGTGGCGCACGATCTGGCTCAAGCCGCCAAAGAATCAGTAGAAGCGGTGAAATAATGGGAATTCTTTTAGATGCCAAGTCGAAAGTGATCACACAAGGAATTACCGGAAAGTTCGGCAAGTTCCATACCGAACAGTGCATGCAGTACGGCACGAAAATGGTGGGGGGCGTTACTCCGGGTAAAGGGGATGAGGAGATCTTAGGTCTCCCCATTTTCGATACTGTCAAGGAGGCAAAAGCTGCAACGGATTGTTCTGTATCGCTGATTTTTGTCCCGCCTCCTTTTGCTGCAGACGCCATTTTAGAGGCAGAAGATGCGAAGATTGCCTTAATCATATGCATTACAGAGGGAATCCCGATCAAGGATATGCTCTATGTGAAAAAAGTGATGCAGGAGTCCAAGACAAGCCGATTGATCGGCCCCAACTGCCCTGGAGTGATCACACCGGGGGAGGCAAAGGCTGGAATTATGCCTGGATATATCCATAAAAAGGGTTCGATCGGCATCGTGTCGCGTTCGGGAACATTGACTTATGAAGCTGTCTACCAAACCACACAAGCGGGTTTAGGCCAAAGCAGCTGCGTGGGCATCGGCGGAGACCCCTTGAACGGCACGAACTTTATCGACATTCTTAAGCTCTTTGAGAAAGACCCTCAAACGAAAGGGATCTTGATGATTGGAGAGATCGGCGGCGATGCAGAAGAGGAAGCTGCTGAATGGATTAAGAAAAATGGAACAAAGCCTGTCAGTGCCTATGTAGCAGGCCATTCAGCTCCAAAAGGCAAACGAATGGGCCATGCAGGCGCGATCATTTCAGGTGGCATTGGAGATGCTGAGTCGAAAATGAAGGCTTTGCGAAATGCCGGCGTTGTCGTCGCCGAAACGCCTGCCGAAATGGCTGCAGCGATGCAACAAGCATTGACAGCTTCTCTTTCAATAAGGTAATTTACACCCAACAATTTTGAGGGAATATGTACCATCTGGTTTTTTGCTTGCTGCTGTCATTGTTTTCCATACAAGCTTCAGCTTCTTCTTCCTATAAATATGAACTGAGCGCCTGCGCCATTTTTCAGGATGAAGGGCCTTATTTACGCGAATGGATTGAATACCACCGCATGCTTGGCGTTCAGCACTTTTACCTCTATAACAACAATAGCACAGACAATTTTCGAGATGTTTTGAGTCCCTATGTCAAAAAGAATATTGTGGAGATCATTGAGTGGCCCTCCCAGCCAAACACCAACTTTGACTCCATTCAGATAGGTGCTTACAACCATTGCATCCAAAAAGTAAAGAAAGATACGCGATGGATGGCCATCATTGACATCGACGAATTTATTGTGCCCGTTCATTACAACAATCTGCAGGAGCTCTTAAAAAACTACAGCTCAGAAGGAGGTTTGCAAATTTTTTGGCAATTTTTCGGCACATCCGGAGTTGAAAAAATCCCCGACAATATGACGTTGATTGAATCTTTGACATGGAAAGCACCAAAAGACGATAACCTCCATTACAATTTCAAGACGATTGTACAGCCGCGTGCAGTTGAGGAATATAAGGTGCATGGAGGCAGTTACAAAAAGCATTGGCACGAGATTTTCCCCCACGGAACTAGAGGAGGAGCCTGGCAGCCAATCCATATCGATATCGTCAGGATCCATCACTACTGGATGAGGGACGAAGATTACTTCCGCAACTTTAAGGTGCCTCGCCGAGAAAAATTTGAGGGCACGACTTATACGGAAGAGAGAATTCAGGCCATGATCAATGCCCTCAATCAGGTTCAGGACACCACCATTCTACGGTTTGTTCCAAAATTGAGATCAAGGTTAGGCATGTGATCTACTTGATGATCTCAATGGAAATATAACGCACCTGCTCCTTTTGCTTTACCAGGAAGAGGACAGGTTGATTTGCCGGAGTCTTCTTTATTGCCTCTTCAAATTGCTCCTTGGAGGATATTTTTTCCTGATTTACGGAAAGAATGAGTGCGCCTTTTTTGATGCCTACGAATTCGGCAGGCGATCCTGAATCTACCTGGGTGACTAAAACTCCCTCTTCAGCTTCTCTGCGTAAGTTGGCTGCAAGCTCTTTGGAAAAGGTTTCTACTTTCATTCCGAGAACGGTGGATTTCGTTTCTTCTTTCTTCGCTTCGTTGATTTGAGCGACTTCAAGGGTGATTTCGAGAGGTTTTTTGTCGCGGATTAGCGAAAGGGTAACTTTTGTGCCCGGTTTAAGCAAAGCGATAAAGTTGCGCAGCTGTCCGACAGACTCCACCGGCTGGTTATTCATGCGAACGATCACATCGCCTTGGAATATCTTTGCTTTGTCAGCCGGCGAATCCTTAACCACATCAGAAACTAAGGCGCCTTCTACTTTTTGAAGGCCAAAAGCAGAAGCCAATGCGGAGTCCATCGGCTGAATGACCACGCCGAGATAGCTTCTGGAAACAGATCCAGTTTCCTTCAACTGCTCCATGACGTGCTTTGCCATGTTGCTGGGAATAGCAAAACCGATTCCCATATAGCCTGAATTGCCCATTTGGGTGGCAATCGCTGTATTGATGCCGATCACTTCGCTATTGAGGTTTAAAAGTGGACCCCCGGAATTGCCCCTGTTTAGTGCTGCATCGGTTTGGATAAAGTCTTCGACGCGCGCGATGTCTAAATTGCTCCTTCCTTTCGCGCTTACTACGCCCACTGTAAGCGATGCTTGCAGTCCCAAAGGATTGCCGATGGCAACGACCCATTGGCCTATGCGCAAAGCATCCGAATCGCCAAGTTTCAAGAAGGGAAGATCGTTGCTCTCGATTTTGACAAGCGCGATGTCTGTGCTTTCGTCTGTACCAATCACTTTCCCTTTAAATTCCCTTCCATCTTTGAGAAGAACTTGAATCTCCTGACCTTCTTTGACGACGTGGTTGTTTGTTAAAATATAGCCGTCGGGGGATACGATGAATCCGGACGCTTGGCTTACCTGAGGTTCATTGTAAGACGGTTTTGTGGGAATGCCGAAGAATTGGCCGAAGAAGTCATCGGGAGAGAATTCATATTCTCTAAATTTAGAGGCGGAGGGCTTTGAGGTGACTTGAATCGATACAACTGCAGGAATTGTTTGATCGGCGACCTTTTCAAAATCAGGTTCCTGAGCGTGTGAGAGAGTGGAACACAATAGAAGAAGAGAAGTAAATAGGATCGAAATGGTTTTCATGAGTCCTCGTTTAATAATTGAATGCCTTTAGCGATCATATCAGCGCCTTTCTTCAACCGATCGATGCCGAAATGCTCGTTTGGAGCATGGATTTTGTCTGTAGGTAAGCCTAAACCGATTAAAATCGGTTCAGCTCCAGAAGCTTCTGCCAATTCCGGAATTATAGGGATGGAAGCGCCTTCGAGAACAAATGCACAAGGTTTCTGGAACACTTCCGAAATCGCCTTTGCAAAGGCTTGAACGCCTTTAGAGGAGGGTAGGGAACGGGCAGCTGTGCCTGAACCGGGATTGGTTTTGAAATCCATCTTCATGCCATTTGGAGTGTGTGCCTTAAAGAACTCTGTGAGGTGTTTGGCGATCTTTTCAGGTTCTTGTCCCGGCACTAAGCGGCAAGAGAGCTTAGCATACGCAACAGCTGGAATGACTGTCTTAAAGCCTTCATTTGTGTATCCGCCATGGATCCCATTCACTTCCAATGTAGGGCGCAGCCAAAGGCGCTCCATCGGGGAGAATTTCTGTTCGCCGCCGACAGGTTCCGCATCAAAATGCTTCTTGTATTCAGCTGCATCAAACGAAAAATCGATCTGCTGCTTTTCCCTTTCAGAAATAGGGGCAATGCCTTCGTAAAATCCGGGGATGGTGATCTCACCTGCTTCATTGCGCGCCTTGGAGAGCATCTGTACTAACGCATGGATCGGATTGAAGAGCACACCGCCTTGCATGCCGGAATGCATGTCGGAGTTGGATCCGGTTAGCTTTATCTCAAATGTCACCAACCCTCTTGTTCCAAGTGTGATGGCTGGCTTGTCGATGCGCGGAATACCCAAATCTACGATCGCAAGATAGTCGGCTTTGAGCTTGTGTCCGATTGTTGGCAATACATCGTGTAAACTTTTGCTCCCGCACTCTTCTTCCCCTTCAATGATTAACTTGATGTTGATGGGAGGCTTTTTTAACGCGCTCAATGCAGTCAAGACGTAAAATAGCTGGCCTTTGTTGTCTTGAGCACCTCTTGCGTAAATCTCGTCATTTTTGATGGCAGGTTCAAACGGAGGCGTTTCCCACAACTCCAAAGGATCGACAGGCTGAACGTCGTAATGGTTGTAGATCAGCAGTGTCTTTTTCTTTGGATCTACGATGTATGAGGCAATCAGGATCGGATGACGTTCTGTTTCAATTAATTCCGTTTGATAACCCAAATTGTCCAGATAGTTTTTGATCCATTGGGCACAGCGTCTGACTTCAGGCGCATAGGCGCTCTCAGAACTGATGCTTGGGATAGATAGTAACTCGAAAAAAAGCTTTAAATCGATATCCATAAGGTCGATTATAGATTCCCGGAAAAATAATTGCATCCTTGAATTGTTTTCACCTATGATAAAGGGATGCAAAAAAAACTTCTCTTCGTCGTACTCGCTATTTTCTTAGGCTTTATCGCAGGAAAGTCAGCAGGATTGGATGCCGAAATTTGGGGCATTCAGCTTTATCAGTTGTTTAACTTGATTGGCCAACTCTTTCTCAATGCTTTAAACTTGATCATGGTACCCCTGGTTGCAGCTTCGATCATTACCGGCAGCGCAAAAATAGCAAGCGACCATTCGTTTGGGAGGCTAGGCGGGAAAACGTTTGGACTTTTTCTTGGGACAACCGGCATTGCTATTCTTATCGGCTGGACGTTAGCCACACTCATCGAGCCCGGAGTTCATCAAGCAAATACAAGTTTCATTAGCTCAAAGGCAGCCGAGTTGGCAGCCAGTGCAAACGGTTCTGCCTTCGCTAAGATTGAAGAGATGCTCTACATTTTAGTACCCTCAAACATTCTTGCTG
The DNA here is from genome assembly GCA_047972195.1 of Parachlamydiaceae bacterium. Taxonomy (GTDB): domain Bacteria; phylum Chlamydiota; class Chlamydiia; order Chlamydiales; family Parachlamydiaceae; genus CAZSDA01. The sequence goes on along the minus strand of JBKEAL010000210.1, from coordinate 1,193 downwards.
TTGCCGCAAAAGGGCAGATGCTGGGATTGATCCTCTTCTGCTTGCTTTTTGGGTATCTTCTCGCCCATTTGGAAAAAGGCCAGCAGGAAACCATGCTGAACTTCTGGAAAGCGCTATTTTCTATCACGATCAAGATGACAGAATTATTGATGGTTGTGCTTCCAATAGGAGTGTTTGGCCTGGTGGCAAAAACAGCCGCTACATTGGGATGGGAAGCGATCTCCTCTCTCGGTTTCTTCCTGGCGACAGTCATCCTGGGACTGCTCTTATATGCTCTGGGAGCACTCTCCATCCTCTTGATCGCATTCGGAGTAAATCCCTTAAAACACTTAAGAGCAATGGCTCCTGCGTTAGTGACCGCTTTCAGCACCAGCTCCTCCGCTGCAACGCTGCCGGTCACAATCGACTGCGTTGAGCAAAAGTGCGGCGTCTCCAACCGCATTGCAAGCTTTTCACTGCCACTCGGCACTTCCCTCAACCTTGCCGGAAGCTCGCTGCAGGTAATCCTCAGCGTGCTTTTCATCTCTCAAGCTTATGGTGTGCCGCTCTCCTTTGCCACCCAACTCCTGATCTTTTTTCTAACCTGGTTCCTTTCCCTAAGCGTCGCAGGCATTCCTTCCGCCAGCCTGATTTCGATCGTCGTGATCCTATCCGCTATTGGCTTCCCCGCCGACGGAATCGGACTCATCATGGTCGTAGAGCGCGTCCTCGACATGTGCAGAACCGCCATCAACGTTTACAGCAACTCCTGCTGCTCAGTCATGATCGCCAAATCCGAAGGGGAGAAACTCGCTCGCATAGCAGTCAATTAAAATGGTATTGTTGGGAAGATCAAATTGACGCTTGGGGGCAAGCCCCCCGGTGCCCCCTTGAGTCGAACCTTGCTTCGCCAAATCGCAGCTCATTCACCGGCGCGGGTAATTTACCCAGCCCCGGCTCTGTCGCCGCAATTTTTCATCGCAATCTTCGTCTGCGGTGCCTTCTCGGCCCTCTTAAAGAGGCCTCGAAAGATCGATCAAGTCTGCGACATGCGTAATTGTAATCCATAAACATTGAATTTTTGGATCAAGCAGCAGCGGTTCCCGCTGAGCATTTTTCTCGAGCAGATTAAATTTTGATTTCGTAAACTTTGGGTAAATTTTTAGCCCAGAGACCGAAACATCATGAACTCTTTCAGAAAACAGCTAAGCGCG
>JBKEAL010000038.1:0-10994 GCA_047972195.1 Parachlamydiaceae bacterium | reverse complement strand
AAAAAATATGAAGAAATTTTTGCTTATAAAACCTCTAAGAAGGGGTTAAGCGCTCGGCTTGGTCCGATTTTGCAGTCATCGATTGAAAGCAAATGGTTTGTGTTCCTTTTGTCTACGCTGCTTCTCCTGGATCTTTTTCTACTTCTCATGGGCTCTTGGGATGCCTACTTTGCCTTTCAACCACTTAAAGTGATTCCGTTGCTGCTCGTTGTTTATGGAGCTTATCGGCTCAATAAAAGGAAGCGCCTGCTTAAAAAAGCGGAAGAATCGGTGGCTTCGCTGATCGGCAATGAAAAAGCGCGTTTTGTTCTCTTTCGTCTGAAAGACAAAGAGATAGAACAATTTGCTGCCTTCACTCCGGAGCAGATCCTTGCCTACGTCCAATCTGAAAATTCTCCTAGGATTCAAATGATCCGCGCTGCATACTTTTCGGAATAATGAATCCCTTAGCAGCAGACATTCAACGCTTTGCGGGCATCAATCGCGCGTTGCCCCATTTAATTGAGCCTCCTCGGGAACAGGAAGAAGGCCTCTCCTTTTCTCAAAAGTTTAAAACTCGCATTCTCAATCGACATCGACTGCCTGCTTTGCCTGAATTGCTACCCATTTGCGAGCGCCGCTATGCAATGTTGCTTGAGAAGCCTCTTAAAATAAGTCTTGAGCATTATTCAAGAGAATTTGCACTCAAAGACCTTCTTTCCTTTTTCTACTCTTATCAAGTTACGCTCGCAGGGAAAATGGCGAAGGTTGTCTTGGGAAAAGAGTGGTTTAGTCAAGTCGCGAAGGATTGGGTAGATCTCCAGGATGAACCAGAGCTCTGCTTACCTAAAAAAACAGATATCGATTTTAGAATTGAAGTGCAGAATGAAGATCCAAGCCATGTGGCGCAACGTTTTTTGGAATGGTTGTCAGAAGAGTTCTTTTCGCGTTTCGGGGATACCATATCGGTATGCAATCAGCTGCGGCGTTCAGACGGATCCTTTAGCTATTTTGGTCCGATAGTAGAAGGAGATTTGAAGGGCAACTTAAAGACTAATGTCTTTCTCATTAGTTACAAATCGGAGAACCTTGAAGTTGATTTCTTCATCCTTAATAAGGTGCTCCACTCTGCAGCATTGACCCATGAAAACTTGGCTCTCCAGGTGAACCCTGGAATTCCTCTTGCCGTTTTTGGTAGCGGCGATGGCGCCAAAGGAGCTGTCATTGATTATCTTTCAAAAGAATTGAACATCGTGAACGAGCACCCCAAAACGTGGGCCAGAACGGTATGCGATCGCCTTGCAGGGTTTCACTTGACAGCCCCTTTACCCGAAGCTCTGCTATTTGAATTTTCAGAACAGCGGATTGGCGATCTGGAAAAGTTATACCGCCATCGGTTTGAACCTTCTGAAGCTACTTTGCACAAATTAGGTCAGATCGCTTTGCGCGATTTAATTGAGCATCAAGTGGATCCTCAATGGATCCGTGCGCTGTTTGAAAAAATAAATGAAATGGGATGCCATGTTTTAACCTGGAGGTTTCTTGCTTACCATTTTCGAGTCACTGGGGAGTTAGGCGTTGAACCGGAAGATGGAGATCACCTGGAATGGATCATCAGCTTTTCGAAAATGCAAAAAGAGGCTCTCGGCTATTTAAGGTCCTTCTTTCTTGAGAGTCAAATAGATGTCGAACTTGAAGTTTCCTGCCTTGAGGCACTGCTACCGCTTCTTTTTTTATTAGGGACTCCGGAACAATTTAAAAGGGAAGTTGTCGGTCTCTCACGTTGGCTTCTGGATTTGGTCGACCGGCATCCCCAATATGAAAACCAATTGAAGCAAGCCTTTGGAGGATTGCTTGAACGGGGATTGGAAGCGAAAAGGTCAATATTATGTAAGAGTCTTTTAGATTCTGAGTTTTCTCAAAGGTATCCATGGACACATTCCCGGTTTAGATCAAGCCTGGGAAGTCTCTATCTATGGCAGAAAAGAGATATTGCCGGTGCTTTATCCATACTTTTTGAAGTACAGGAGTTTTATATTGATGAAGATGGCTTAGCTCTTGAATTGCTGGAACGGCTTCTCAATTCTACAAATGCAAAAGAGGTCAAGCAAGGTCTAAGGTTATGTGATAGAATTCATTTTCCAATTCCTGGCAATCTTCAAACCCAATTTTCGCATGTAATAGAGTTGAGAGATAAAGCTGAAATAGAACTGCGGGCAAAAAAACTTCGGTTGCCGGAAATGCTTCTCACATTGGAAGCCCATGATCTTCCCAATAAGTACGCCAGGCTGTTAGAGGTGCTTCAGGTGGTTAGCGATCTGCCCAATGAGGCGCCAGGTTTTCAAGCCCATATGCCAAGGATAGTCAACATTCTTCATAGGATCCATTTTAAAGATGAGGAACTTCCAGCTGTACTTGAGCTATTGCTGCCTTTAGTGGATCCCTTTCTGGCAGATTGTAAATCCTTAGTGAATGGCATGGTCTTACAATCTCCACCCCAAACTAAAGAAGAAGTGCAGCGTTTAAGGCCTTTGTGGAATGAACGGGATTTTCCATGGATGCCACTTTTCATCTCCTTGTCCGAGCAAAAAAAATATGAATTGCTTAAAGAGCTTCTTTTAGAGATGGGCCGATTGGTTTCTGGCAAAGAGCCATTGCCTGAAATGCACTTTCTAGAATTGTTGGAGGCTCCAGATCCATTTCAGAGTACAGATTCTGTACTTCTAAAGATCATTGAAGACAACGTCGCTGTCGTCATCACTGATCTTGGGAGGTTTTTCAGCATTCCATCCGTAAAACGCATGATTTTGCGTGATGTTTTGTTGGTATTGGCCTTTGCAAGACGCGCGATGGCAGAAAAAGATTATCGCGAATTTGGTGGAAAACTCCTTCAGGAGCTTGTTTCCAGGAAAATTAACGTGGATGTCTTAAGGCAATTTTATGCGTTTGCACCCAAAGAGAAGGATGCCTTAGCACAAGTTGTAAATGGAGATCCCGCCTGGTGGGTTGTGAATAAACCTGAGGTTGTAATCGATTTGCACAGTATACTTGCCGCTCCTGTCCATGCATTAGTAGAGCCTTTTTACGAGCGGAATGAAATGTCTGTAGGATCTGAACGGTTGCTAAATTTTATATTAAATAGAAATAAAGACCTTTTGTTTCAAATGATCCGAAGGGCAGCTTCACTTCCTCTGCATCGACTCCAGTTTGTTTTATGGAAACAGTTTTTCGATCGCTATCGCAATGACTTTTCCATCCCCATTGAAAATCGCGCAGATGCGTTTAAATTGATGCGCAACGTGTTTGAAGAAGACAGGGGAGAATTTTGTAAAAGGGCGGATGCATGGTTTAAGGAAATCGTCGAGGATTATTTTTCGGGGAGCAGTGTAGGGATTTCGCAATTGGCTTCGCAAAAATTGTTGGAAGTGCTCTTTACAGAGGTTGCAGCGCTCATTTTTGCGAGATTTTCGGCCACCAAAAAGAAGGATAAGGCGGATCGTTTTTTAAATAGCTTTGAGCTGTTTTTGCTGGAATGTTATCGCCATCCTGATCTCAAGGAGGCTTTTGAAAAAGATTGGCATCGCATTGCCATCGGTTTTGTTGAGCTTGTGACCCATCGAAATGACGAACTTCACTTTTCTTCAGCACTTTCCATGATGATTGATGCCTTAAGTGCAGAAGATCCCGAGCGCCTTCGCTTGGCGGTAAAACAAACCATGAAGTTTTCACGGGTTGTTTCTGTGCACGCTAAAGAGATCCGCTTAGATAGTGTCCGCTTAAGGCGCTGTTGGACCTTATGCGAAAAGCTGGATAAAATGCGTTCAGAAGTTACTGATGAACAGTGTATATCGATCGCACGCAACTTTGCTTTAATCTCTCCATTCAAAGATCCTGTGACATCACCCTATACGCCGGAAAGTGAGATGGTAATGGCTGTGAGATCGATTGCGGGCGTTATCACTTTGAGAGAACAGACTGTAAGACTCAGCTTTTTGTTCGACGATTTTATCGATAGGCAACAGTCAATTTTAACAAAGGGGTTTTTGGGGCTGGTGATTTACTTTGGTTTCTCTTCTTTACGAGGAGCAGTTTACGATTACTACAATATTTCTGGCCCAAGCATTACTATAGTCAAGCATTAGGTATAGGCGCCGAAGGAAGCTTCAGTTTCAGCATCTACCATATGCTTTTGGGGATTCAGCGGGGTGTAATTTGCAAACTGCCCGAGTTCCTTGCGGAAGGTAAGGTTAACGTTTCCTACAGCTCCGTGGCGATTCTTTGCTACAATCAGTTCTGCTGTGCCTGGTTTATCAAGAGGGTCGTAGTATTCTCTACGGAGCAGAAACATCACGATGTCACTGTCCTGTTCGATGCTTCCGCTTTCCCTTAAATCGCTCATCATGGGCCTATGGCCTTGTCTCTCTTCCACTTTACGGGAGAGCTGTGAGAGGCAGAGAATGGGGATGTTCAGCTCTCGAGCCAGGTTTTTTAGCATGCGGGAGATTTCTGAGATTTCGTTTTGGCGGCTCTCTTGATTTCTGAAGGATCCCGATCCTGTGATCAGCTGTAAATAGTCGATGACGAGAAACTCAATGCCGTAGCTCTCTTTCATGCGGCGTGCTCTGGCGCGAAGATCGGTGATTTTCAAGCCTGGTTGGTCGTCGATCAGGAAATTGTGGCCGCTCATGGTATGGACGGCAGATACGATCTTTTGGTATTCCATCCCATTTAAAGAGCCTGTCTTGATTTTGTCGGATTCTACCTCGGCTTGGGAGCAGATCATCCTATGTACAAGCTGTTCAGCGCTCATTTCAAGAGAAAAGACGCCGACCGAAAGATTGTTTTTAAAGCAGATGTTCTCCGCAAGATTGATTGCGAGAGCCGTTTTACCCATGGCAGGCCGGGCAGCTAAGATCATTAAGTTGGATTTATTGAAGCCGTTCAGCATCTTGTCTAGGTCGGCAAAGTGCGTTCTAACTCCGGTGATGCCAAGATCTTCCGGGCCTTTTAGCTGGAATCGCTCCTGCCTTTCCTGCAATTCTTTTAAGAAAGGTTGCTTGGATTCCGTTTTGACTCCCGAAAGCACTTCGGAAATTAACTTTCCGCTTGAGCCGGTGGCGGATTGGCTGATCTGAAAAAAGATCGCCTGAGCATCATCTAAAGCTGTGTTTACGTCCGCAGGTTCGGAAAGGGCGTCTTTCTCGATCGACTGAGAGGCAGCGATCATCTTTCTCAGGATCGACTTGTTCTTTACGATTTCTACATATTCGTCGATGTAGGCGCTAGTCCCTGCGTATTGCGAAAGTGTGACGATGTAGGCAATCCCGCCTACTTGACTCAGTTTGTCTTGACGCTTGAGCTCTTCTGCAACGATGTGCACATCAGCGGGCTTGTCTTGCTTGTAGAGCGATTTCAGTGTGTTGAAGAGGGGGCGATGCTCAATGTAGTAGAAGTCGGATTCATCCAGAGAGTCTGCAGCGGCATTCAAATTATTAATACTTGTCAGCATGCAGCCAAGCACCATCATTTCTGACTCTTTGGAATTCGGCGGCACTCTCGCTTCTTTTTTTGCTTCGCTCATAATGTATGTTTTCTCTTTTTCGTAGACCAAGTCTAAAGTTTTGGATCGATCTTGGCAAGTTTCTTCCTATTAATTATCCGATGTTGTAAGATATGACTTCTCGCTCTTAGGAAAGATGGCTGAGTGGCTGAAGGCACGTCCCTGCTAAGGACGCATACCCCCTTAAGGGTATCGAGGGTTCAAATCCCTCTCTTTCCGTATTATCACCCCAACCCCAACCTCGACCCGTGCCCAATTTTAAAAAAGATTTATTATAATTTAATCCTCATAAATAAATCTCCATGTTTGAATTTTTAAACTTGATTACAAAGCTTCAATCGTTGAACTGCATAGGATAAGGTGCGGGCACGCTCACAGGAACGGGGTTACTTCTTGTGAAGCAGCATGGCAAATAGGTAGACGGCGCCTGAGAGGAGCGCGATGGTTGCACCCGGCGGCCAATCGAGTTGATAGGCGGTGCTCATGCCGAAGAAGCAGAATCCAAATCCCAAGCCGATGGCGATCCAGATCATGCGGGAAAGCTTGCAGGTAAACAAGTTTGCGATTGCTGCCGGAATGGCGAGCATTGTCATGACGAGGATGATTCCCACCACTTGGATCAATAGAACGATCGTGATCGAAGTCAAAACGAGTAAAAATAAATAGAGGGCATTGACATTCAGTCCTTGCAGCCGCGCTTGATCTTCATCGAAGCAGATGGCAAGGAATTGCTTGTGCAGGCAGACGGCAATCGCGATGATCACGACATCCAATCCGAGTAGAAGGTAGAGGTCGTGCGAACTGACCCATAAAATATTGCCAACTAAAAAGTTAGTCAGTTCAACGTTAAATCCCGGTGTTTGCGAGATAAAGAGGACGCCGATCGCCATGCCGATCGACCAGAGGGCAGCAATCACGGTGTCTTCTCGCTCTCTATAGTAAAGATGGATCCATCCGATTAAGAGGGCTGAGAGTACGCCAGCCAAAAGGGCTCCATAGAGGGGGGAGAGCCAAACGATGCCATGCACTCTGGAAAGCCAGAGGAAAAGGCCAATGCCGCTCAATACGGAGTGGGAAATGCTACCGCTAATGAACACGATTCTTTTGACGACGACGTATGATCCTATGATGCCGCTCACCACGGAGGAGGCAAGGCCGGCTAAAAGTGCGGTTAAAAGAAGCGGGTTTTCTTTTAAAGCCAGTAAAAATTCCGTCACGTCGAATTCCCGATGTTTAATAGAGGAGGATGGTAAAGCCCTAAAGCATAGTGTTCACACACCTCCTTGGGCGAGTAGGAGATGAGTCCGCGCTGGACAACTAAGATGCGGTCCACTTCGTCGATTGCAATTTGCAGGTCGTGGGTGACCATCAGGATCGTCATGCCCTTTCTCAAGGAGCGTAGGATGGCAAATGTCTCTTTTTCCGCTTCAGGATCGAGGTTAGCTGTCGGTTCATCTAGAAGCAGAAGCGTAGGCTCTGAACTTAATGCACGGGCGATCAAAACGCGCTGCTGCTGCCCTCCGGATAGGGTGCCAAAGGGGCGGTCAGCGAGATTTTCCAATCCGACGCGGGCCAAAGCTTGCAGCCCTTTTTCGATATCCTCTTGGGAAAATTTTCCATACCAGCTTAGTTGAGACAACCTGCCTTGCAGCACCACTTCCAGGGCAGAAATCGGGAAGTGGCGGTCGAATTTCATGTTCTGGGGTACGTAGGCGATCTTTTCGCAAAATAGATCGAGCTCTCCGGACGAGGGTTGAAGAAACCCGAGAATCAATTTGAGCAGGGTGGATTTGCCTCCGCCATTCGGGCCGATAATCCCGATGAACTCACCGCTACGTATGGTGAAGGAAATATTGTTTAAGATGAGCTGGTCATCGTAGCCAAAACTAAGATGTTCGCAACGGATCGCATCACTCACCGTTGTACTCCGCAATTGCGTCCGTAATCTTTTTCATTTCGGTGATGTAGTGCTCCGAATAAGGGTCTAACTCTATGACGGTTGCGCCAATTGTGGAAGCGATGAGCTTCGCTGCTTTGTCGCTGTACTGCGGCTGAGTGAAAATCGCTTTGGGGTGGATCTGCTTCACTTTTTCTAACAGCTGGGTGAGCTGTTTTGAAGTGGGATCGCGTCCTTCAAACTCAATGGAAACTTGTTCCAGATTGTAATCCCTGCAAAAATAGCCGTAAGCGGGGTGAGAGACGACGAAGGCGCGTTTTTTAAGAGGAGAAATTTTTCTTTCGATGTATTGATTGAGATCAGCCAACTCTTGAAGAAGTCGATTTAAGTTTTGCTGAATGTGTGCCGATTCCTCAGGATAATTTTGAATCAAAGCGTTCGCGATCATGCGCGCCTGATGCATCCCATTTTTGGGAGAAGTCCACAAATGGAGATCCGCTCCGCAATGCTTATGCGCTTTGCACTCTCCGTGGAGAAGTTCTAGTCCCTCCCACAAATTCACTGTCTTGAGCGAAGGTTTCGAAGCCTTTAGGGCGTATAACGCTTTCTCTTCAAACGGCTCTCCAATGCGGAACCAAATCGTGGCTTGAGCTGCCTGCATCATCTGCTTGGGGTTGGGCTCAAAAGTGTGGGCGGAAGCGCCTGCAGGCACTAGCACTTCCACGCTGCCAAAGCCATCCGCGATCCTTTCTACAAAAAACTTATAGGGGGAAATCGTGACGAGGAACACCGGTTTTTGCTCAGCGGCAAGGAGCGGTAATGTACAAAACAGGCATGCCCAAAAGATAAAACTTAAAGCGCGATTGATCATAGGGTTAAAGGATATCATATTTGAAATTTCTTCCCAAGATTAGGATCGCTGTTTTCCTTGTAGATATACTCCTCTTAGTTCAAAATGAGAATTTAGGCAAGCGTGAAAGCTCTCGCGGTTGAACGATCGAAAATTCGTTCGTATAAAGTTATACGTGCAAATTTTCGATCGTTCAACCCCGGGGCTTTGACGCAGCCTAAATTTCCCATTTTGAACTAAGAGGAGTATATAACATTAATTGAATTATCATTTTTCAAAAGAGCAGGAAAAGCTCGCCTTGCTTAAAGCCGCCGCCGGCTACCTACTCGAAACCGAAGCTTCTTTAGTCGATTAATTCCCTAAGGATGCCCGTTTCTGTAGAAGTTGATTGCCAATAATTAACAAATCTGTTAAAAATGTGAGCATGGACAGTTCACATCCCAACCCCTTCAAATTTGGCGATCCTGTGGAGGGGAAGTTCTTCTTTCCTCTTCCTGATTTGGAGAATTTTATCTCCCAATTCGTAGTAAATCGGATCCCAGTTGTGCTGATTGGTCCAAGACGTTTTGGGAAAACATCTTTTTTGTTGAATCTGCTTAAAAAACTCTCACATGAATCTCATCCTTTTCTATTTGTCGATATTTTTAACATCACTTCGCATAAGGACTTTCTACAACAAGTGCTCCGCGCTCTCAAAGCTAAGGCCGGTTGGTTGGATCATTTCAAATCGATCTTGACTGCCATTCCAAAATTAAGGCCAAAAGTTACAGCTCAGATTGACCCCCACACCGGGTTGCCGGCTATTGATATGAGTGTAGAAGCGCAAAATCATCCTGAAGCTGATGTCAAAGAGTTAATTCAAGATGTTCTTGCAGGTTTGAGCAAACTTGGGCCTAAGTTCATCCTTGCTATAGATGAATTCCAGAAAATTACAGAGATAGACGATGGGGGTTGGTTAGAAGCAACTTTAAGAACTCACATGCAGCAGTTAAAAAATATTTCATTTATTTTTACTGGCTCAAGAAGAAGTGTGATTTACGATATGTTGAACAATCCCTCGAGGCCTTTGTATAAATTTTGCCAGCCGGTGGAATTTCCTGCGTTAGGTGAGGATTTTATCGATTGGATTGTGCAAAGGTTTGAGTCAGTAAACGTTCTATGTGAAAGAAGTGCTGTTGAGTATTTGCAAAAGCTGGTGCATAACAGTCCGAATTACGTTCAGATGGTATGCTTTCATCTCGTGGCTAAAGGAGTAAAAAAAGTGGCTATGCGAGAGATTGACGAGACTTTAAAAACAGTGGTACGTCAAAATGCCTATGCCTATCAGACATTGCTTAATACACTCACAGCCCCGCAACAGAGGGTGCTAAGGTTGGCAGCGATCGAAGGTAAGCAACTCTACTCAAAAGAGCTTCTTTCATACTATGAAATTTCCAGCGGAGCTGCTTTGCATTCCGCGATCAAGTCCCTGAAGGAAAAGGAAATTTTAGATGAGGAAGCATCAGGGAAGGGTCGAGTGGTTTTTGATGACCCGCTATTTGCAATCTGGTTAAGAACTTCTTTTGATGGTGAATAATTTTTTCTTGACAGTCTCGTGATTTCCAAGGGATGATGCCGTCATGTCTGAGTCATTGGTTCCAAAAGCATTTTTAGCTCGAAGGCTGCATTCGTTTTTCGGATTGTTTCTTTCAGGGTTTCTGTTTTTCCATCTGTATACTAATTCCCAGGCGGGTGTTTTTGGCGGGAAGGATTATATCAAGAGCGTTAATGGCATTCACGACATTCCCTATCTTTTAGTTATTGAGAGTTTGTTTTTGGCGTTGCCGATTGTCGTTCATGGTTTGTGGGGGTTGAAGTATTTAAGATCGGCGGAATACAACTCTTTTGGGGGAGGGGGAAATGCGCCCTATCTTCCGGACTATGGAAGGAATCGTGCTTACACATGGCAAAGGATCACTTCGTGGATCTTGTTATTTGCTGTTGTCCTTCATGTAGTTCATATGAGGTTTTACGACGCTCCCTTTGAAATCTCTAATGAAGGATCTCCGAAGTATTTTGTAAAATTAGTGCAAGATGATGGTCTACCTAGTGTGGCCCAGAGGCTTCATGTAGAATTGCTTGATAACAGCGGCGTACCGGATCTAAAAGGAGAGAATGCCGGAGTGAGCTATGCAGCATGGAAAGGAGACTTGTACTCAGGGCATGTCGTGGCAATGGCAAAGGATTTTGGAACAGCCGAGCTTTTGATGGTGCGGGATACCTTTAAGGATCCTTTGATGATGTTTCTCTACACGATTTTTGTATTTGCTGCTTGCTTTCATGCTTTTAATGGACTCTGGAGCTTTTGCATCAGGTGGGGTGTGACATTGACTCAGCGATCTCAGGAACTGATGTTGAAGTTTGCCACTTTGATCATGGGAGTTACTATGATTTTCGGGCTGATCGCTATCTATTCAACCTATTGGATTAACTTAAGGCACTGAACATGAGAGAAGTCATCGTCGTTGGCGGAGGTTTGGCCGGATTATCAGCAACCATGAGGCTTGCTGAGCAGGGAGTCAAAGTCAAATTGATCTCGATTACTAAGGTTAAGCGATCGCACTCCTGCTGTGCCCAAGGCGGCATTAACGCCTCTCTGAATACTAAAGGTGAAGATGACCATCCTTTGATCCATGCCTACGATACGATCAAGGGAGGCGATTTCCTGG
>JBKEAL010000268.1:0-3778 GCA_047972195.1 Parachlamydiaceae bacterium | reverse complement strand
CCGGGGCTGAACGTCAACCGCCTCAAAGAGAAAGCCGAGCAGATTCGTCTCGATTTCCCGCAAGGCAATTCGGTGATGATTCAGTTCGATGGTCAGTCGGATGGCAGTAAAACGGTCAAAATGCTGGATCGCAGCCTGATCCCGCTCGGGATGCGCGCCAGCGTGACGCAAGATGGCAACATTGTGTTTGAAGCCAAAGAGTCGGCGTACAAACAGATGAAGCAAAAGGTGATGGTGACAGGCCAAGGCCACCGTTTCCCTGCCGGACAAGCCAACACACTCAACCTCAAATCCGAGCCGGACGGCATTGCCGAGCTGCGTTTTGATTTAAGCTCGCGTGATGGCATCAAGCAGGGCATTGCCAAGGTCAACCAGCATTTGGCGCAGGCGCAAACCAGCCTGGAGCAGGCGCGCCAATACCACAGCGAACTCAATACTCAAATGCAGACGCTGCGCAGCCAGACGCGTCTGCTGTCGAGTGAGCAAACCACGGAGAAACTGACGCAGTTTCATGCGGCGGCGGATCAGTTTTCGTCGACTTATCAGGCGCTGAACGCGCAGGCGAATGTGCGTCGTCATACGGTGGTGGCGTTATTGCGGTGAGTTGCTGATTTTTTGTGGATGTTTAAGGGAGAAGGCCATCGGTTGATGGTCTTTTTTTGTTTTTGGGAAAGGGGATTTGTTGGTCGTTTTTGTTATCTAGTGGTAGGGATGGGGTTTGTCGCGTTTTGGTTTTAGGGAAATAGGAGGCTTGCGGTGTGACGCGCCAGTCACTCTTTGCTGGCACAAAGAGTAACCAGAAAGTGCCTTGGTTTTGTGGTCGCGGGCCGGGACGGTTTTAGGCGTTCCCGACGCCGAAAACCTAAAAATTCATCCATGAATTTTTCCCTATGGATAGGCGAGTCGATAGTTTCTTTGGTGTTGCATGGGTGATAGTTTCGGTATGTGCGGGATGGTTGGTTGTTTTGCTATTTGAGGTTTGTCGCGTTTGATGTTTATCGAACTATGCTGCTTGGTTTGTCACGCTCCAGTCACTCTTTGCTGGCACAAAGAGTAACCAGAAAGTGCCTTGGGTTTGTGGTCGCAGGCCGGGACGGTTTTAGGCGTTCCCGACGCCGAAAACCTAAAAACTCATCCATGAATTTTTCCCTATGGATAGGCGAGTCGGTAGTTTGTTTGGTGTTTCAGAGTTTGATAGTTACGGCACGTTTTAGCGCACGGGGTCTTGACTGGTTTGCATTAGTGATTGATGATGTACGTGGTTTTATTCGATGTTAGATAGATTGATTCTGTGTTTTGTTTGAGAGTTATATAGATATGGTTGGTTAAATAACGGCTGTTGAGGCTCTTTCTAGGTAAGTTTCTCGAAGAAAATTAGGAAGTTAAAGAATGTTATTAGGTAATATACCTCCAGGTAAGGTGGCTATCATTATTGGAGAAAATGGTTCAGGCAAAAGCACCCGTCTTAACCATTTGTCTAAGGAGTATCTTTCTCAAGGTCGAGAAGTGATTGCTATTGCAAACTCAATCCACGATAAGTTTAGAAGCAGGAGCAAAAGGTTTAATCTATTAGGTCATCGTAGTGGTAGAAAGGTATCGTTGAAAACAATCAAAAGAGCTTTCCTGAACATAAGCAATGAAGATCTTTTAAAAACGAGGAGAATAGGGCAAATATTAGATTATGTGGGATATGACTCAGAAATTGGATTTCGTTTTGAATTTATAAAAGATATAAGGAAGTATGAGCTAGAGGAGTATGAATTTTCGAATAATGACGAAAAGTATGAAATTTCAACACTTTTAAATAAGCTATATTACAATGAATTATCGGGAATACATTGGGTTAACTTAGATAACTTCTCTTTCGATAAGATAAATAGTTCAACAGTCACAAGACTATTACGATTTGAGAAAACTCTCAAAAAGTTAGGTGCGATCAATGAAGTAGATATTCTTCTTAAAAAGAATGGTCATGCTATAGATTTGATGGATGCGAGTTCCGGTGAGTTGTCTTTTATTACATCTCTGATGTTTATTTCTACAACCATTACAAAATGTCCCGTTATTTTAATTGATGAGCCAGAAAATAGTTTACACCCTAAGTGGCAAAGAGAATATATTACTAAGATAATGGATATCTTCTATTATCATGAGCCTACGATAATATGTGCTACACACTCACCAATTATCGTTTCCGGCGCCGAGTCTAGTGAGGATTCCTCTCTTCACGTTTACAAGTCTGATAGTGAAGGAATTGGAAGGTTAACTATTGAATCCGGAAACTTAGAGCAAATGTTATGGGAATTTTTTGGTGTTGCAACTCCTGAAAATAGGTTTTTTTCACAACTTGTAATGTCGAAGTTAAATGCATTGGCTGAAAACCGAATTTCAATTATAGAAGTTGAAAGGTTCTTAGGGGAGCTCAAAAATGCAGTTTATGATGGGAAACAGAAAAATATTCTTACGACTGCTCTCCATCTAGCTAACAAAATTGAGAGTAGGAAGTAACCATGCAACCATATGTTTTGACCCGTGAAGATGTAAATAATATTGGAGCTGCAATTAAGGAAGGTGGAAATATTTGGAGCTCCGAACATATTGCAGATTTTAAACAAAACTTAAAAAGTCACTATCGAACAGCACAAAATGAGCAATGTAGCTACTGTAAGCGAGTAATTCGTGGCGAGTTTAAAATGGTTTTGGACATTGAACATATTCTGCCTAAAGGAGAGAGAGCGTTTAAAAAGTTTATGTTTGACCCTAAGAATCTATGTGTTTCATGTAAACGATGTAACATGGAGATTAAAGGATCTGATACGTCCTTTATTGTTGATGGAACGTCATTTGAGGATGAGTTCTACGCATCAGATAAATATTTGTTTCTTCATCCTCATTCTGATAATTACTGGGATTCTATAAATTACTCTGTTGCTATTGAAAATGATATTCAACTAATACAGTACACGGTGGTTAATGATTGTCCCAAAGGTCTTTATACTTACAATTACTTTAAACTTGAGCAGTTAGAAATCGACATTGTGGATGAAGCTCAAGGCGTTGAGACGGAGAGTATATCACCTGCAATAGATGAAGATTTAGCTTTGGAGATCCAGGAGTTGTTTCAAGATCCTTGACAATTTGTTTAAGAGATATTCCCAACGCGTGGTATTTTTACTGTGCATTAGGATTTTCTCTCCAGTGCAGTTACCAGGTTTGCCTTTGCATCCTCAATGAAATCAGCTTTGTTATTGAATCCCTTTTCACTAGGGAAAAATTCATGGATGAATTTTTAGGTTTTCGGCGTCGGGAACGCCTAAAACCGTCCCGGGCCACAACCAAAAATCAAAAGGCATTTTCTGGTTACTCTTTGTGCCAGCAAAGAGTGACTGGCGCGTGACAAACAAAGCTTCGTGACTCGATAAGGTTAAAACGCGTCAAATCGCTGCCATCTCAATCAAATCGCTACCATCTCAGTCAAATCACTGCCATTTCAATCAAACAGTCGCAATTGTTGGCAAACGAAAAGCGGTAAGACGGATTCGTAACGCGTGGCGCTAACCACATCAACAATCACTCCTTCCCCAAAGGCCATCCATCGATGGCCTTTTTTGTGCCTGTCGTTCCGGTTTGCCTATTGGTTTCTTAACCAAGTGGTCATTTTTTGTCACACTTCAAAAAAATAAACGCCGTTTCAATAATTATGATCGATTCGATCACAAATGATTTTATCTCATATATAAACGATATTGATCAAATATGAATGAGTGTTAGGCTACTT
>JBKEAL010000252.1:0-20173 GCA_047972195.1 Parachlamydiaceae bacterium | reverse complement strand
GGAATCGATTTTTCACCGATGAGGATTCTTACTGTTGAGGGAGCGATTTCCTTGGCTTTAGCTAAAAGAAACAGGCCTGAGGTGCCGTTGGACTTATGGTAGGTCAAAAGAACTGATATGTTCTGATGCTTTAAAATGTTTTCTGCTTCCTGCGGCGTGCCGGCAGTCAAAACTTCATAGCCTTCTTTTTTCAATAGGGCTTCCATCTTTTTTCTGGAAGCTTCGTCTTCGTTCAGGATGAGAAGAGGAGCGCTTTTCTTCTCAATCATTACGGCTATTTCCGAGTAAAGTGAAGTCATGACTCTAGCATCCCTATAAAAAATTAATTGTCAACAATTTGGATGATCGAATTTTTCTGGACATTCTCCTGCATTCTATGTAAAACATGCCTATGAGACAAATGATTTATTGGTTTTTAGCGGTTCTCCTTCATGTGGGAGCCCTCACGGGGAATGATTGGAAAGTTGAGGTGCGCTCTGCCTATTTCTCTCCTACGATGAAAGAATTGCGAAATGCTTACGGTTCCGGTTGGGGAGAGGTTCACGTTCAGGGATGCTACCGCGTATGCGGTCCTTGGGAAGCTTGGCTCGATGTTGGATATGGGAAACGCGTGGGAAAACACGACTTGCTCATTCATGCTCCGAAAATCAGACTATATCCTATAGCCTTAGGTATTAGATATTTGTTCCCTATCTGCCCTGGATTTCAGGTGTTTGCTTCCACTGGCGTGGTCTATGGTTTGCTTAGAGAAATTTTGAAGGGAGAAAACTACAACCACTACCACTCTAAAAACGCTTTTGGCGGAATGTTAGAATTGGGTGGACGCTATCTATTTTACGACTGTTTTTACCTTGAGCTCTTTTCTTCGTTTCGCTATTTGAAATTTAGTGCAGTGCACAGCTCTTCAGCTGCGGTGCGTCACGGAGTGAATTTCAGTGGGTTCCTATCCGGCGCAGGATTGGGGTATACATTCTAACTTGAGGGCATTCAAGTGACCTATTCACAAGCTTTGCATCAGCGTCAAAAACAGCAGCAAAAGCTGACTCAGCATTTGATGATGAGCCATGAAATGCAGCAGGCTATCGAACTTTTGCAAGCGCCTGTGCTGGAACTTTCCTTGAAGATTGAAAGAGAGATGGAGAATAATCCCGTTCTGGAATACATGGAAGAGGAAGGGGAGGTTGCTGAAGAAGAAAAAAAGGATGAGTTTTCCGAAATGGAGTTCGATGAATCCAAGTTGGAGATCTTATCTCATCTGGACGAAGAATTTCGAGATCATTTTGCTGAGAGCGAGAATTACGTTCCGAAACGATCAAAAGATGACGACAAACTGAAAGCATATCTTGAAAGCTCCATTGAACAAAAAGTGTCTTTAGGCGATCACCTTTTGGAACAAGTGAAGATGGAAGGGTTTGATCAAAAAGAGCAGCAGATTGCTGAAGTTCTGATCGGATATCTGGACGAACAGGGCTATCTCTCTACTCCGTTGTCTGAAATTTCTGCCTCCTTTTCGTTTTCTTTGGAAAGCTTAGAAGCTGTACTGAAAAAAGTGCAGGCTTTGGACCCTCCCGGAGTGGCTTCAAGAAATTTGCGCGAGGTGTTGTTGTCTCAGCTCGCCAGAAAGGGCAAGCAGAACGGCTTAGCCTACAAAATTATTGAGGAATGTTTCGACGATCTGATCCACAATCGGCTGCCTCAGATCCAAAAAAGGTTGAAAGCTTCCATTGAAGAGATCCGAAAGACCATCGATGACGACATTTCCCATCTCGACCTGCACCCTTGCTCTCACTACGACGAAGTTGAGGCGGCAACTCTAGTGCCCGACGCTACATTAACACTGGAAGGAGAGGTGCTTGAGATCACTGTCAATGAAGGGGATCTTCAACCGTTACGTTTTAACCGCAAGTACTTAAGGATGTTAAATGATCCTGAAGTTGCGCAAGAGACAAAAAATTTTATTAAGACGAAAATTTTGTCAGCCCAATGGCTTCTACGGAACATTAGCCAACGAAATGAGACTCTCTTCAAAATTGTAGAGCTCATTGCCCAGGTGCAGCGGCAGTTTTTCCTGTCTCCTGAAGGGAAATTGAAGCCGATGACGATGAAGGCTGTAGCTCAAGAGCTTAGTCTTCATGAGTCTACAATTGCTCGCGCTGTTTCCAATAAGGCGGTGGATTCGCCGCGCGGGATTTTCCCTCTGCGCTTTTTCTTTACCAATGCCTATGTCGATTCCAAAGGCGAGGATATCTCATCTAAAACCGTAAAGCAGTGGCTTAGTCAGCTGGTTGAGGAGGAGGATAAGAAGAAACCTCTTTCTGATGAAGCTCTATCGCAGCTGATTCAGCGCCGCGGGATCCAATGTGCGAGACGGACGGTGGCGAAGTACCGTCGAGAGTTGAGCATTCCGACAGCGCAGCAGCGCAGAAGTTACTAATTGTTTGCCTTTAATCACCGAATTTAATATCATTTGCATACTTTGAAGACGGAGAAAACATGTCATCAGTCAAGAAAAAACGCAAGTATAAGATTGCAAAGCACAAGCGTAAAAAGCGCAGCCGCCGCGACCGTCACAAAGGTAGATAACCTTTAACACGAGACGAAACCGCCATGTGGAACTACCCAGTTGAATACGACGTCATAGTCGTAGGAGCGGGGCATGCAGGGTGTGAAGCAGCTTTTGCTTCTGCCCGCATGGGGTGCCGCACCCTACTTTTAACGATGAACTTGGACACGATTGCAAAAATGAGTTGCAATCCTGCCGTCGGGGGAATCGGAAAAGGCCATATGGTACGCGAGGTCGATGCTCTGGGCGGCCTGATGGGCAAAGCAATTGATGCCACCGGCATTCAGTACCGTATGCTCAACAGCACTAAAGGCCCAGCTGTCTGGGCGCCACGAGCTCAAGCAGACAAGGTCAGATACCAATTCGATGTGAAACATCGCCTTGAAAAAACGATCAACCTCGAAACTAAACAAGGGACGACCGAAGAATTGGTCGTCGAATCAGGCCGCATTCGCGGCATAAAGACCAAAGAAGGCATCTGCTACAGGGCAAAAACTGTCGTGCTTTCTGCCGGAACATTCATGCGCGGTCTTCTTCATATCGGGGAAACACACTATTCCGGAGGGAGAGCGGGGGATCAGCCGGCAGTTGGAATTTCCGCTTCGTTGGCACATCTTGGATTTGAGCTCGGACGGTTAAAGACCGGGACACCCCCAAGAGTGAACAAACGCTCCATCGACTACAGCCTGACCGAAGAGCAGCCCGGAGAAGAGGGTGTTGTTTTTTCATTTGATCCTGCAGAAACCGCGCGATTGCCCCAAATTTCTTGCCATATCACTTATACGGCCGATGAGACCAAAAAAATCATCCTCGACAATTTGCATCGCTCGCCGATGTACTCGGGAAAAATCCAGGGGATCGGCCCAAGGTACTGCCCCTCAATTGAAGACAAAATGGTGCGCTTTGGCGACAAGGAAAGACATCAGATCTTCTTAGAACCCGAAGGGCTGGATACAGAAGAAGTGTACGTGAACGGCGTTTCTTCGTCGCTGCCTTTTGACGTGCAATACCAATTCATCCACAGCATTCCTAGCTTGAGAAATGCCGAAATCATGCGTCCAGCCTACGCCATCGCATACGATTACGTCGTCTGTGGACAGATTGATGGATCTCTCGAAACGCGCAAAGTGGAAGGCCTCTTTTTTGCAGGCCAGATCAATGGAACTTCCGGCTATGACGAAGCTGCGGGACAAGGATTGATTGCTGGCATTAATGCCGCTTGTAAAGTGCTTGAGAGGGATCCGTTGATCCTAAAGCGTTCCGAAGCCTATATCGGCGTGATGATCGACGATCTGATCACCAAAGGCTTGGATGAGCCTTACCGTATGTTCACAAGCCGCGCCGAACACCGACTGCTCTTAAGGCAAGACAACGCCGATCTTAGATTGAGAGAGTATGGCTATAAGCTTGGCCTCATCGATGAAGAGCAATACGCCAGACTGCAAAAGAAAAAGTCAGCCATAGAGCTGGAAACAGAACGATTCCGTAAAATCTTCAAACAGGTCAATGGCAAAGGCGTCACCCTAGCACAGCTTCTATGCCGACCTGAAGTAACCTACGCTTCTTTGATTCAGGACTATCCTGACATCGTGGTCGACCATGGCGAAGATGCCAACGCACAAATCGAATACTCCTTGAAATTTGAAGGCTACATCGACCGCCAGGAAAGCGAAGTGGAAAAGCTTTCTCATCTCGAGGCGATCCGCATTCCTAAAGAGTTCTGCTTCAGCTCAGTTACAGGTTTACGAAACGAAGCTAAGCAAAAGCTCTCTAAAGCCGAACCCGCCAATCTGGGCCAGGCCTCCCGCCTCTCAGGCGTTTCCCCTGCGGACATCTCTGTCCTTATGGTCGCTTTGAAGAAATAATTACTTTTGCTGGAGAAAACCCCTGCCCATGCCCGTGCCCGATTTGTACCAAATCCGAATGAAAAAATTGGAGAATAATTTCGGGCACGGGCACGCTCACGGGCACGGGTTGAGAGGACACGTTTTTGGTAAATCAATTCTCTGCTATTCTCAGCCTATGCGAAAATTATTGAACATTGTGTCACTGGAAGGCTACCCGATTGTAGAGCAGTTGAAGCTGGAAGAGGCTCTTTTGCGGGCGGATGGGGAAAATTGGTGCTTGATCAATAGGGGCTCTTCTCCGGCGATTGTGATGGGTATTTCCCAGGTACCAGAGCAGGCAGTCAATTTCGAGCTGATCCGCGATCAGTCAATTCCTTTAGTGCGCAGGTATAGCGGTGGAGGGACTGTATTTGTGGATGAACACACATTTTTCGTTTCGCTCATCATGAACCACAGCGCTTTGCCATGCGATCCATTTCCAAAAGATGTGATGGATTGGACGTCGACTTTGTATCAGCAGCTCCCTTTCAGCTTGAAAGAAAACGACTATGTCATTGGGGAGAAAAAGTGTGGCGGCAATGCGCAATATTTCACAAAGGATCGCTTTTCACACCACACATCATTTTTGTGGGATTATTCACCGGAAAAGATGGATTACCTGCTCCATCCGAAAAAGAAACCTGCTTATCGACAGGAAAGAAACCACCAAGAGTTTTTGTGTTCGCTCAAGCCGCATTTCCCTCAATTGAACGATTTGAAAAATGCTTTTATAGAGGTTCTGTCCGGCACGTTCGAATTGCTTCACCGTACACGTGAAGAGGCTGAAGAAGCACAGAATAAAACCCATCGTTCAGTCACCCATCTGATCGTTGACACTTAAGCTTTATCTAGTTATTCTTGATCATCCGGATATCACAACAAAATGAATCAAAATCACTCATTCAATCGTCTGATTGGCGCGATCTTAATGATTGCCGGCTGCTGCATTGGCGCCGGAATGCTAGGCATTCCTCTCGTAACGCTTTCTGCAGGTGTTATTCCAGCGGTAGCAGCTTTTGTAATAAGCTGGCTCTTCATGGCCAGCACAGGCCGTCGTTTGCGGGCGGTTAACCGCTGGTTTGGACCGGATGTGAATTTTATGACATTAACTGAAGGCACTTTGGGAAAAAAGGCGAAGTGGCTCGTGGCCTTTCTCTTTCTATTTTTGTTTTATTGCTTAATGATGGCTTTCCTGTCTGCAGGTGGAGCATTAGTGGCTGAGCTTTCAAGTTCAATTATTGGGACATCGATCTCTTCAAGCTGGGGAAATGGGATATTGGCAGTTGTGTTTGGATCAGTCATTTTCATGGGCTCAAGGCATGTGGATCTAGTTAACCGCGTGATGATGCTGGGATTGGCAATCTGCTACATTACTCTTGTATCGCTAGGCTTTAGTCATGTGGAACAACGCAATCTGGAATCGACGCACTGGTTGGCTGTTTTCCCGGCATTTCCGGCTATGGCGATCTCATTTGGTTACCATAATCTGGTTCCTAGCCTCACAGAGTACTTAAAAGGCCATGTTCGCTATTTAAAGATCGCGATTGTGGTGGGAAGCGCCTTGCCGCTGGCGATCTATCTGCTCTGGGATGGCTTGATCCTCGGGATTTTGCCGCAAACAGAGGAAATTGCATTGGCAGTTCAGTCAGGAGACATGGTAACTACCTTGCTTCGCCGCACAATCGGCTCTTCTTACGTAGCAGATATTGTTGAGTACTTTGCATTTTTCGCTTTAGTCACCACATTTATCACTGTGGGTTTGAGCTTTGTCGATTTTCTGGCTGATGGACTGAAAATCAAAAAAACTCCGGTTGGATCGTTGTGGCTCGTTCTTATGGTATTGCTTCCTCCGCTGTTTTTTTCCTATTACCACCCAAATCTCTTTCTGATGGCGCTTAACTACGCCGGTGCATTTGGAACTGTCATCCTTTTTGGAATCATCCCTGTCATGATGGTGTGGAAAGGTCGATATTACGAAAAGAAAATAGGCCCACGTCTTTTGCCTGGGGGAAAGATCTCTTTAGTTCTGATTTTCGCTTTTGCTGCCTTTGTGTTCGCTATGCAGCTATGGTCTGAAGTTTTGGGGGCGTTATGAACAAAACTATAGGCGGAATCTTACTCGTTTCAGGTACGACTGTCGGGGCTGGAATGTTGGCTCTCCCTGTTGTCACAGGGTTTGCAGGATTTGTTCCTTCCGTTGCGCTTTTTGTCCTCTATTGGCTCTATATGACTTTTACGGCTTTATTGATTTTAGAAGTAAACCTGTGGATGGAAAAGAAAGATGCCAACATGATTACGATGGCGCGCATGACCTTAGGCAAGTTGGGAGAGGGGGCGGCCTGGCTTACCTATCTTTTCCTTCTCTACGCCTTGACGACAGCTTATTTGGCGGGCGGAGGACCGATATTCAACGAATTCCTATTTGGCCTGACAGGCATTACTGTTCCCAAGCTGCTTGAAAGCATTCCACTTCTTTTGATCTTTGGGTATTTCGTCTATCACGGTGCCCATAAAGTCGATTGGGTCAATCGTCTTTTGATGTTAGGGCTTGTGGCTGCATTTGCGATCTCATCGGTCATGCTGATCCCCCATGTCGATTTCGGGTTGCTTTCCTACCAAGATCTGCCGCTTCTTTGGGTTGGCTCATCAGTGGCCGCCACATCGTTTGGATTTCATATCATCATTCCTACCCTGACGTCTTATCTCGACCGCGACGTAAAACAGCTTAAGCGCGTCATCTGGATCGGCAGTGCCATTCCGCTATTTGTTTATCTATTATGGGAGTTTTTGGTTTTAGGCATCGTTCCATTGTATGGCGACGTGAGCCTCTCTCAAGGCTATATTCAAGGGGCAAACGGAGCAGAACTGCTCACTAAAGTGATCGGAAATGGAGCCTTGTCGGAAATCCTACGCGTTTTCCTATTGCTAGCGATCATCACCTCCTTTTTAGGCGTCTCTACCAGCTTGACAGACTTTCTTGCAGACGGATTCAACGTGAAAAAAAGTCCATGGGGTAGAGGCTTCCTTCTCATTCTGACTTTCGGGCCACCCATGGTCTTTGCCTTGACTGATCCAAGAGCCTTTTTAAGTGCTCTGGAGTATGCTGGAGCTTTTGGTGTGGTCATACTTCTTGGATTGCTTCCCGCATGGATGGCGTGGAATGGGCGGAAAAAATATGCTGCCGGAGCGCTGTATAAAGCACCCGGAGGGTCTGGTTTATTGATCATAACGATGGCGATCTCTTTTGGTGTGATCGCTTGCGAAATTCTGCAGAAGATGGGGGTATTATGGATAAAAAGCGGATCCTGACCGGTGACAGGCCAACAGGTCTTTTGCACCTAGGCCATTATGTCGGCTCGATCAAGAACCGCGTCGAACTGCAAGATAAGTACGATTGCTATTTTATCATCGCAGATCTGCATCTGCTCACTACGAAGCCGAATAAAGAAGAGATCATGAAGGTTCGTGAGAATATCCATGAAATGGTGCTCGATTACCTAGCATGTGGAATCGATCCTTCCAAATCGACAATCTATTTGCAATCAGCGTGCCCTGCAGTCTATGAAATGAACCTCATTTTTGAAATGCTGATCTCTTTAAATCGCCTGACAGGACTGCCAAGCATCAAAGAGATGGCAAAGAATGCCCACCTAGACCCTGAAAACGTGCCGTTTGGATTAATCGGATACCCGGTACTACAGTCAGCTGATATCTTGATGCCGAGAGCACACCTCGTTCCTGTTGGAAAAGACAACGAGGCACATATCGAACTGTGCCGCGACATCGCAAGAAAGTTCAATATGCTCTATGGCGAGGTGCTTCCTCTTCCGGAAGTCCTATTAAGCGATGTACCAACGCTGATTGGTACCGACGGAAAAGGTAAAATGAGTAAATCGGCAAACAATGCTATCATGCTTTCAGATGATGCGAAAACGGTAGAGAAAAAAGTGCGCGCCATGTACACGGATCCCGCAAGGGTTCATGCCAATGTACCGGGTACTGTGGAAGGAAATCCCGTTTTCATTTACCACGATGTTTTCAATCCCAACAAGTTAGAAGTAGCCGATTTTAAACGCCGCTATCAAGAAGGTTCTGTAGGGGATGTAGAGGTGAAAGCGGCTCTCGTTGAATGTTTAAACCGCTTTCTCGATCCGATCCGTGAAAAGAGAAAACATTTCGCAGAACAAAAAGGGCTTGTGGAAAAGATCCTGTACGAAGGAACGATGAAAATGATCGAAGTTTCCAATCTAACAGTGAAAGAGATGAAGAGCGCTATGGGCATATCAGGGACCTGGAACAAAATTTCCCGCGTTGCGCGTCAAGGGTAAGTCATGCCATTCAAGCTGGCCGCTCCTTTCCCTCCCGCAGGCGATCAGCCAAAAGCGATTGCCCAGCTCTCTAAAGGCTTGCTTGAGGGTCGCAAATCACAGGTACTTCTTGGTGTAACCGGTTCCGGAAAGACCTACACGATGGCCAATGTGATTCAGAACGTGCAGATGCCTACGCTTGTTTTGGCTCATAACAAGACATTGGCGGCTCAACTTTATCAGGAATTCAAAGCCTTTTTCCCGGAGAATGCGGTCGAGTACTTCGTCTCCTATTACGACTACTATCAGCCCGAAGCGTACATTCCAAGGACCGATACGTTCATTGAAAAAGACATGGCGATCAACGACAAGATCGACAAAATGCGTTTAAGCGCCACTCGCTCTCTTCTCGAACGGGACGATGTGTTGATCGTGGCCTCCGTTTCCTGTATTTACGGTTTGGGATCTCCGGAGTACTACCGCGGAATGAACCTTACCTTAAAATTAGGCGAAGAGCGGCGCCGAGATGACATTTTGTTGCATCTGGTCCAGATGCAATATGCAAGAAACGATTTCGACTTTTCCCGAGCGACTTTCCGTGTACGTGGAGATCTGCTGGATATCTTCCCAGCGTATGAAGAAGACATGGGATACCGCATCGAGTTCTTTGGCGATACTGTGGAAAGGATTTCTGAGATCGATCCGCTAACAGGCAAGGTCTTACGTAGAATTGAAAGCATGACACTTTATCCGAGTTCGCACCACGTCACTCCTGAAAGTGTGCGTTGGGAGGCCATCGAGAGCATTAAGGCGGAAATGCAAGAGCGCCTGGAGTATTTTGAAAAGGAGAAACGGTACATTGAACATCAAAGGATCGGCGAAAGAACGCGATACGATCTGGAGATGATCAAGGAAATTGGCTTTTGCAAAGGCATTGAGAACTACTCGCGCCACTTTTCTAAAAGGTTGCCCGGAGAGCCGCCTCCCTGCTTGATCGATTACTTCCCCAAAAAGTTTTTGACCATCATCGACGAATCGCACCAGACGATCCCTCAGCTCCACGCCATGTACCATGGAGACCGTTCCAGAAAGGCTACATTGGTTGAGTTTGGGTTTAGGTTGCCTTCTGCGTTCGATAATCGTCCATTAAAGTTCGATGAATCTTATGCTAGACTCGATCAAATGTTGTTTGTTTCCGCAACGCCTGCCCCTTGGGAGATCCAGGAGTCGGATGGAGAAGTTGTGAAACAGGTGATCCGTCCAACAGGGTTGTTAGATCCTATTATCGAGGTCAGACCTGCCTTGACTCAAGTGGACGACTGTCTGGAAGAGATCCGCGCGCATACCGAGAAAGGTGGAAGAGTTCTTGTCACTACCCTGACGAAGCGTTTAGCTGAAGAGCTCACTAAATATCTTACCGATCTATCGATCAAGGCGAAATATCTTCACTCCGACATCGATACGTTGGAACGGATGCAGATCATCCAGGAGCTTCGATCAGGCGGTTTTGACGTGTTGGTTGGCATCAACCTTTTAAGAGAGGGTTTGGATATCCCTGAAGTGTCCCTTGTAGTTATCCTCGATGCAGATAAAGAGGGCTTTTTGCGCAGTGAAACCTCCTTAATCCAAACATGCGGAAGAGCGGCGCGAAATGCCGACGGCCGTGTCATCATGTATGCCGATAAGATCACGGAATCGATTAAGAAGACACTAGCAATCACGGAAGAGCGCAGAGAAATCCAAAAAGCATACAACCTTGCACACAATATTACCCCGAAAACAGTCAAACGGGAGATCGTCCCGCTCATTCCTGAAGAAGAGGCCCCTGAGGCAGCAGCAGAGAAGACAACGCATCCTTATCTCACTCAAGATGAAATTGACAAAAAGGTCAAAGATCTCGAAACCCTCATGAAACAGGCTGCCAAAGAATATCGCTTTGAAGACGCCGCCCAATATCGAGACGAAATGCGCAAGTTCCAGCAACTCGAGCTATCTTAATTCTTGACGAGATTTCTCTAACCAAGAGAATATAATCCTGAGGGGTGTACTGATGTTGTATAAAGAAGTAAAACAAATTCTTCAGAACCATAAAGGTAGTCTTTTAAAATTAGGCGTTATTACCTTAGCAATATTTGGGTCTACTGCGAAAAATCAAAGTAATCCTAAAAGTGATGTCGATATTCTAGTGGATTTTGATGCAACTAAAGGTCTATTCGGCTTTATCGATTTAAAGGATTACCTGGAATCGATTTTACGCTGTGAAGTTGATCTGGTTAGTAGGGATGCTCTTCATCCTGCTCTTAAGGAGAGAATATTAAATGAAGCCAAAAATATCTTCTAGAAGTTGGGAATTTAGAGTTCAGGATATACTCAAGGCTATTAATAAGATAGAAAAGTATGTTGGAAATAGAACGCTTGAACAGTACGGAGTTTGCATATGAAAAAATGGGTTTTCTTTGCAGGGGCTTTAGCTCTTTCTGCGCTTGGCGCAGTGGAATTTGTTGAAGAGGATGTCAATCCTACTTACGTGTATGTCGATCAGGAGCCGCCGAATGATGTGGTCGAGGAAGTCACTGCTTCACCCGGCGCAGCCTATGTATGGACTAAAGGTCATTGGAGATGGGACGGCCATTGGGTTTGGGTCAAAGGCCGCTGGATGCAGCGCCCGCATGAGAGCGCGGTCTGGGTATCAGGAAGCTGGAAGCGTAGACACCACCACCATTGGGTTTGGGTTTCCGGTCGCTGGGAATGAATTAAGATAGTCTTTGTGTTTATACCGTATTTTGCGATCATTGAAACACAAAGTCGCAAAGGCACAAAGAACTGCAAAGCAACTATGTCAATCGAACTCTAGTCCTCGATTTCCTTGTAAATCTCTTCCCATTTCCAGTCGGGGATCTCGGCTCCGAGAACCTCGACACAGTGCGAGCCTAGAAGGTTGCCCAGCTCTCCGCATTTCTTGAGGGGGTAGCCTTTTAGATAGCCCCATAAAAATCCGCCAGCGAAGAGGTCGCCTGCTCCAGTTGTGTCCATGACATTTGCCTTTCGGCCAGGGCAGTGGATCACCTCATCCTTTGATCCGACATAGCAGCCATCCTTACCGGCAGAAACGACGACGACAGGACAGTATCTCTGCAGTAGAAAGCACGCTTGCTCGGGTGGAAGCCCAGTTAATTCATGCGCTTCATCCGCATTGGCAAACAGCACGTCTACGGAGTTGTAAATGGTCAGCAGTAGTTCTTGTTTAAACATATGCACTAGCTGATAGCTAGCGAGATCGAGTGAAATCGTGGCTCCGGCTTTCTTTGCTAGTTCGACCGCACGGAAGAAGATCTTGTCGTTGTAGAGAGTGTAGCCAACTAATATCAAGTGATTCACCCCTGAAAATAGCTCTTCGGTCAGTTCGTCTTCGGTGAGTTCCTCTCCTGCTCCGAAATAGCTGATCATGGAACGTTGGCCATCGGGAGTGACGAGAGAAATAAGTTCCGATGTGTGGTTTTCTGAGGAGAGCAGTAAAGGGGCAACCTGGTGCTTCAGAAGGCTATCTTTAAATAGCTTTCCGCTTTCGTCCTGGCCGATTTTTCCAAAGTAGAGGCAAGGGAGACCCAGTTTTGAGATTCCTTTGGCAGTGCTAGAAGAACAGCCTCCTGGGATCGCATGGCAGGGGGCTTTTTCCAAAAGTTTTTTAATACGTCGGAATTCTTTTCTATCGACCTTTCGGCTACCTCCGACTTCAGTTAATTCCATTTCCACGAAGGTGTCGTCGACCTGATAAATTAAGTCGATGATGGGTTCCCCGATGCTCAACACACGAGGGTCTTCTGCAGTGAGTTGTACTGCAAGAATGAGAAAAAGTAAGATGAATCGCATAATTAATCAGCGAATATGAAAGGAGAGAATTAATTGGTCAAGCGAATTCCTGTTCCGGAATGACTTGAGGATCAACGAGATTTTTCATGTCGGCATAGTTGTCATGTCTGTACTGCCTCAAGTTGAAACGGAAAGTGTGCATCGCCTCGCGTTCGATCAATTTCGGGCGCGGGGAAACTTCGGGAGTGATCAATAAATTGGGGATGAGCCAAAGCTTCGATTTGGCCGGAATGACAGTTTGATAGAACGCATCGATGGAGATGCCTCGGAAGCGCGGAGCATGGTGCAGTAGCGCTTCCTCGTCCACCAGTTTAGGAGAGCCCACGATCGAAAGAATCGCCCCATTTTTGATCAATGCAAGCTCTTCTTGGGAAAGACGGAAGGGAGTAGGCGTATTTCTAGGAATGGCAACTGAGATAACGTCCGCTAAAGGAAGTGTCTCTTCGAGCTGATCCATGGAAAAATTGCGCGCGCAGTTGGGGTGGTAAGATCCCGGAATGTCCATGCTCCATACTTTCATGCCGGCATTTTTCGCACGTCTAGCGATTTCCCTGCCCACCCCGCCCATGCCTAATTGCAGGAGAACTTTTTGATTGAGCGTTTCCATATGGTTGCGCCATTTACTATCCCACATCATGTGAGGCTGACGGTTCGTTTCTTTCCATTGGAAGAGGTTTTTGGCAAAAGCGAGAACAGTGCCGATCACAAACTCGCCGATCTGAAAGATCTGTTCATTGCGGGTGGTGGTGATTATCACGTTGCCGTTCTTTTCTATCTCCTTAAGGCAGAGGCGATTCAAGTTTGAAGAAGGGGTATGGATCCAGCGCAGCTGCGGCGCCTGATCCAGCTCTTCATGGGTGAGTTTGTCACCGAACAAAATTTCGGTCCTTTCCCAGTCCTGCTTGCTGATCGAATCGATTGGATATTTCGGGGCAAATAGAAAGAGATACTCGGGAAATTCCTTAGCTAAACGCTTGATTTCCTGGGGAAGAAGGTCGCCAGTTAGCAGGGCAATGTTCATGTTTCCCAATATCGCCTCTTTTCCTATTGATTTCAATTCATTCGCTTCATATAATCTTAAGCTACAGATCTTCCGATAGGAGACAGACATGGATTATGTAATTTTTAAAAGAGGCAGCAAGCAGTATCGAGCCAAAGTAGGCGATGTGATCGATGTTGACCTGCTCGATGCTGAAAACGGTGCTGAAGTGCAGTTTAACGATGTGTTGTTTGTTGGTGATGAGAAGTCTCCAATAGTCGGCACTCCTACCGTGAATGGATACCGAGTGAATTGCGAAGTGGTTGGCGTTGTTGCCGGCCCAAAAATCACTTCGGTGAAGTATAAGCCTAACCACACTCAAGTGCGCAAGTTTGGCCACCGCCAAAAATACACACGTGTTAAAGTGGTAGGGATTGCGAAAGCTTAAGTAATTGAAAAGGATACCAAATGGCACAAAAGAAAGGTCAGGGTTCGACAAAGAACGGTCGTGATTCGCACTCGAAACGTCTTGGCATCAAGACTGGTGCGGGAGAGTTCGTTAAAGCGGGCAGCATTCTGGTAAGACAGCGTGGAACGAAATGGCATCCAGGTAAGAACGTAGGGCGTGGCACAGATGACACACTCTATTCCTTAATCGATGGAATGGTTTCTTTCCGTAAAGCTCACAAAACCTTTGTTTCGGTTGAAACCGGAGCCTAAATTTTATTAAGTGCATCCCGAAATCGGGATGTGCTTTTTTTCAACTAAGTGACTCAATGTTTACAGATCGCGTTATTATAGATCTCGCTGCCGGAAAAGGTGGAGACGGCGTTATTGCCTGGAGACGGGAAAAGTATATCCCTAAAGGCGGCCCAACCGGGGGAGACGGCGGAAAAGGAGGCTCTTTAATCCTTCAGGCGGACGCGCAAATCTACGCCCTAGACTGGTTCAGAAACAGGCGCATATTGAAAGCGGACGACGGACAACCCGGCGGAGCTAACCTTTGCAAAGGCAAGGATGGAAAAGACCTCTTGCTGAAAGTTCCTTGTGGAACGCTTGTCAAAGACGCTGATACCGGCGAAGTTCTTCGCGATCTAACTCAGGATGGAGAACAGTGGGTAGTGTGCAAAGGCGGTAAGGGCGGTTATGGCAATGACCATTTCAAATCCCCAACGCATCGAGCGCCCTATGTGCGTACTTTAGGCGAGCCTGGACAAGACAGACAAGTAGAACTTGAGCTGAAATTGATCGCCGATGTGGGGCTTGTAGGCTTCCCTAACGCAGGGAAATCGACACTCCTCTCTACATTGGCCCAGATCCAGCTCAAAGTAGCTGCGTACCCTTTCACAACGCTGCATCCTAATTTGAGCTTCATCGAAAATAAAGCCGGAAAGCGCGTCTATATCGCCGACATTCCAGGCATTATTGAAGGCGCTCATAACAACCGTGGGCTCGGTCTCGAATTCCTCCGACACATCGAACGCACAAAGCTTCTATTATTCCTCTTGGACGCTTCCGGCATCGATGGACGCACGCCTTTAAGTGACTATGCGGTCCTCCGCGACGAAATCAAGGAATACAACCCTGAACTATTGGATAGGCCCTATCTCGTAGTTTTGAACAAGATCGACGATGAAGAATCCATCCCAAAGATCGAGGAATTCCTCAAGAAAAGCAAAGTGCCTAAGAAGCTCCTCTTTCAAATCTCCGCTGTCACAGGTGAAGGGCTGGAGCCGCTAGTTGCGGCTATTGAGCAGAACGTATTTTAATTTTCTTCTTTCTCGACTTTTTATAGAGATAGTCATCTAGTAGTTCATTGTGAGTTTTCCCCTTCTCAGGTTTAAGACGAAGGGGTTTTTGCCAATCGTTGAGAGATGCAATTGCATCCGTTTTGCTATCAGTGACAGGAAGAGTTAATCCTAGCAGATTTCTGAGTTTGAGGAAGTCATTCGTTAATTCAGTAACGGTCTTTTTCTGGATCGCCTCATCCCGCTCTTCATCAAGTTGAACTGCAAATTCGAAATCGGCTTGAAATATCCCCACACTGGGTAGGAAAGGATCTTCTGATT
Organism: Parachlamydiaceae bacterium; assembly: GCA_047972195.1. GTDB lineage: Bacteria > Chlamydiota > Chlamydiia > Chlamydiales > Parachlamydiaceae > CAZSDA01. The sequence goes on along the minus strand of JBKEAL010000252.1, from coordinate 4,499 downwards.
CTTTAAGAAATTCTCTTAGATTTTTGTAGTTAGGTTGAAGTTGGAAATGTCGAGCCAACTCTTTTAACATTTTTTGGTGGTTTTCGTCGAGGTGCTCTAAGGTGGAAGCAGGAGTTCTATCGATTGCTGCATACAAGGCCAGTAATAAATGCACATTCACTACAGGCGATTTGAACATGCGGTCTGCGAGTTCAATGGTGGCTTCTAATGCCTTTTCTTTCTTTTTGAGGATTTTATAGCGTACAAAGTAGTAAAGCTCATTGGAAAGCTTCTTGAGAGCTTCTAAGGAAGTGCTGCTTTTTTTGTCTTCATTTAAGGGTATCTTATGCAAGAAATCGAGAATTTTGGGGTTGACCTCATAAAGGACTATAGAGCCAAAGCACTTAGCACTTTCACTATTTAGATCTTGAATGATTGCACTGAAAAGGTGATCGTCGGCTTTGCCTTGAAATAGAGTTTCCCATGCTTCTGTGACGTTTCCTTTCAGTTTTGATTGTTCAGCTTTTTTAGCCTTTTTGACATCTTTAGCCATCAATTCGATCAGTGAACTAAAGCCTTTGCGATTGAAGGGAAGTTTATAGAGCAGGCTCACTAGCTTGGCAAGGGCTGTGGTCCATACTTTGGGGGAGTCTTGGAGTCTTTCTCTAAAGGATTCTAAAATACGTGGGAGTCCTGCTTCTATTTGGTCCAGAGACAAAGGAGGAGTTTCATTTCCCTTAGGTGCAGGAGCTTGAAGAGCCTCCCGCAGAGCTTGTTCTGTTGTAATGAATTGTGGATCCAATTCCTCTTCTGATTTAAATGGAAGGGCATCAGACCGAATGCCTTTAATGGGCAGCGTTGCTTTAACTAGACTCCGGATTTTAAAAAAATCTTCCGCTAGTTCCCTGACGCCCTTTTTGTGTTTGGCAGCTTCATCGAAATCTGCTTGCATCATTCCGGTATAAGGGACAAATGGAGCCTCCACCCTTCTCATAAATTCTCTCAGGTTTGCATAGTTTGGTTGTGGTTTGAAGTGTCGCTCTAGTGTAGCTAAGATTTTTTGATGATTGTCACCGAGTGCATTGACAATAGAGGGCGAGGTCTTGCTGATCGCAGCTGAAACCGCCATCAACAAATGCACATTGATCACGGGCGTTTTCATCATATGGTCGGCGAGCTCAAGACTGGTTTCTAAAGCCTCTTTTCCTCCGCTTTGAATCTTAGCTTGAATAAAGCAAAATAGTTGATTGAAAAGCTGTTTTAGCTGCTCTAAGGACGTGCTTTCCTGGTCCTCGCTTTGAGGATCTTCCAGATACTTAAGAATGTCGGGATTGAATTCTCTAAGTGTGAGGGATCGAAAGAGACCGGAGGTTGCAAGCTTGAGATCGTGAATGATCACATAGAGAACTTTCTCCTTGTCTTTACCTTGAAAGAAGAGATCCCAGGCGTTCGAAATATTTCCCTTCAAGCTCGCTAGCTCTTGATCTTTAGCTAAACTCAGTTCGATGGCAATTTTCTCAACTAGCGGCCAAAAATGTTCATTTCTAAAAGGCATGTTGAAAAGTACTCGAGCAAGCTTTGAGAGGCTTAAGACTAATGATTTGGGAGACTTTTGATGACTGTCCTTTAAGTGCTCTAAAATATAGGGAAGAGCTTTCTTTATTTGCTTGAAAGGGAGAGAGGGAATACGTTCTTCAATGGCTCTAACGCATTCTTGCCATTGGTCTTTAGGCTCGCCTGCTTCAAGAGCGTTTATCATGGCTTGCTCAGTGAAAATTACCTCTGGAGGAGGAGCTGTTAAAACAAAATTGGGAAAGCTGGATGGAGATTGGTTTCTTAATGCAGAAAGTTGAGCTTTCATCTCGCCATTATCCATTTCGAGAACAGCTTGCATTACTTTTTCTGTAGTAGATTTTCTTAGGGCAGGTTCCGATTCCGTTCTTCTGGATACTGAAATCTTTGTGGATTTTCTTCTTATCGGGTCTGTGGCAACTGGAGATTCTTTTGGAGAGGGCATCTCTGATTTAGTGGATAGCTTTTCAAAAATAGCTAAGGTTTCAGCTAATGGGCTGTGATGCCGCAAAAGCGCGAAGAAGTAAGGGCCAGGATCAACTCGACCCCAACGCTCTCTATCGGGATTTAAGACTTTTAATGCGAATCGACTTTCTTTTAGATAGGCGTTTTTTAAAGTGAGCGGCCTTTTTTGCGTTTTAGCTTTAATGTTCACTCGATGTTGTGCTCTTTGAATGTTGAGCCGGCTCACGATTCTGTAGCGTGATATTGGATATTTTATCCACAAGTTCAGATATCCGCTTCTATACTTTTTTTGAATTGCTTTTAATCCTTCGTCGTCAACAACAGACCGGTTGATGTCAAACTCTGCGATTGCTTGTGTATATTTCCAGAGAGGATCGAAAGCAAAGGTTTTAAATAGCTCTTGAACAGCAAAGAGGAGTTTATTGCCATCGGGCACCTGATAGGAAAATACTTTGAGTTTCCCAAGAGATATGCTATCGGAAAGGATCGTGTATTTCATGAGCAGATCGGAAAGACAGTCTTGCATGACCGAAGTGCAAAAGACTTCCCGCTCTTCAAATGACTTAAAAGATTCACTTCCCCGTTTTCTATAGGGCAAAAGATCCGTATCTTCTAAACGCGCATGGTAATCTTGAAATAGTTCGAGGATGACATCTGAATGTTTGGTGCCTTTTCCAATCAGAAGGGATTTCCATCCCTCCTTGGTTGGCATGATTCGATTTAATTCAACACCTGGAATTGTCATCTTATCTACTTATGTGGTTTAAGTAGTCTTGTAGGCAGCGAGCATGGTTTATAATAGAGTCTCGGGCACCGTAAAGCAATGTAATATTTCCCGACAAGTATTTTTCAATAAGCGGAAACCAAACCTCTTGGTTTTCGTTTAGCTCCCTCTTATATTTTTTTGCAAATTCTTCAAATCGCGACGGATCGTGGTGAAACCACTTTCGCAACTCCGTGCTCGGGGCGATCTCCTTGATCCAGGCATCCATCACTAGATCGCTCTTCTTGATGCCCCTCGGCCACAGACGATCAACTAGAATCCGCACGCCATCCTCAGGCGACGGCTCTTCATAGACTCGCTTGATTTTGATTTCTTTCATAACAGTAATCCTAAAACTGCTTGTACCAAAAGTTTAACTTTTCTTCACATAATTAGATTTTTAATTTAAGGTGGGGGGATGGCGGATGCATTCAAACAGACGATTTCCGAAGGGTATGAGTTTCCGGGAGAGCATTTTCTCTTGGGGGCGGCGATTCACGATCAAAAGGCGCTGGCTGGGGTGCCTATTGACATTCCGTTGGCGACGCTGAATCGGCATGGATTGATTGCGGGGGCGACGGGAACGGGGAAGACGAAAACGATCCAGAAAATTGTCGAGGAGCTGTCGGAGCATGGGGTGAATGTCCTTTGTATGGATATCAAGGGGGACTTGAGCGGATTGGCTCGTCCGGGAGTTGAGAACCCCAAGATTCGAGAGAGAATGGAGAAGATTGGCGCTCCGTGGTCGCCTCAAGGCTATCCTGTGGAACTGCTGACGATCTCGGATGAACCTGGTTTGCGCATGAGAGCTACGGTGGCTGAGTTCGGTCCGCTCGTGTTTTCTAGGATCTTAGAGCTGAATGAAAATCAGGAGGGCGTAGTCACTCTGGTTTTCAAATATTGCCAGGATAAAAACTTGCCGTTGATTGATCTTCAGGACTTTAGAGCTGTACTGCAACATCTTCTGAAGGTTGACTCTAGGGAGTTAAGCGCCTATGGCGCGATTAGTCCGGCATCAGTGGGTGTGATTCTACGGGAGCTGTTAGAGCTGGAGCAGCAAGGCGGCGGCAAATTGTTTGGCTCTCCTTCCTATGATGTAAACGATTTTTTAAAGAAAGATAGTTCCGGCAGGGCTGTGATCAATATCTTGCGTCTATGCGATATTCAGGATAAGCCTAAGCTATTTTCCTCTTTCATGCTGTGTTTACTTACTGAGGTTTATGCCAAGTTTCCCGAGATTGGGGATAAAGGCAAACCAAAGCTTGTGATCTTTATTGATGAAGCGCATCTTCTCTTCCGCGCAGCCACAAAGAACCTGCTGGCTCAGATTGAAACGGTCATCAAGCTGATCCGCTCGAAAGGCGTGGGAATCTATTTCTGCACGCAATTGCCAAGCGATGTGCCTCAGGTGGTATTAAGTCAGCTTGGCGGCAAGTTTCAGCATGCATTGAGGGCCTTCACGGCCAAAGACCGCAAAGATATTAAATTAGTCAGCGAAAACTACCCTATAACGTCCTTTTACAAAACCAACGAGCTATTGACAGAATTGGGCATCGGAGAAGCCCTGTTGACCGTCCTGAATGAAAAGGGCAATCCTACACCGCTCGTCCAATGCTTGCTCGCAGCCCCACGCTCCAGAATGGACCTCCTGACTCCAGAGGAGCTAGCGGACATCGTACAAAGTTCAGTTTTAGCCTCAATTTACAACCGCGAAACCCCT
>JBKEAL010000176.1:0-6711 GCA_047972195.1 Parachlamydiaceae bacterium | reverse complement strand
GGGAACGAACGGAAAAACTACTGTAACACTTCTTCTAGAACATATTTTGACATTTGCCGGATTGTCTGCGCAAGCCCTTGGCAACGTCGGAGTTCCTTTGGCAAAGCACTTGCCAAAACTTTCTCAAGAGGCGATCGTGTGCGCAGAGCTTAGTTCATATCAGTTGGAAACGATGCGGAAAAATAGCCTGGATTGCGGCGTGATCTTAAATATCACACCGGATCATCTCGACCGCTATAAAGGGATGAAGGAATACGCCTCGGTAAAGGCGAGAGTGGGGTTGATGATTAAGCCGGAAGGAAAGCTTTTTGTTGAGGAAGCATGTTACCAACACTTTGGCGATCTGTTGCCAAAAGATAAAATCGAAAGGTATGGATACGACTGGGCATTAGATTGTGCGACAGACTTGGAGTATCTTTATAGGCATCAACAGAAGGTAGGAGAGCTGCCTTCTGTCTTGCAAGGAAAAAAGAGCCACGACTTGGAAAATTTTATGGCAGCTTATTTAATGGCTGACTACTTTCAGGTTCCCTATGAGATTATTCGCAAAGCTTACGGGTATTTTGAAAAACCTCACCATCGTATTGAATTGATCAGCGAAGTGAATGGTGTGCGTTTCTACGATGACAGTAAGGGAACAAACATCGATGCAGTCATCCGTGCAGTCGAGACGATGCAGGGGCCAACCATTCTTATTGCAGGCGGGGTGCATAAGGGGAGTTCTTATACGCCATGGATTGAACCTTTCCATGGAAAGGTGAAAAAAATATTTGCAATTGGTGAGGCTGCGCCTATTATTCATGATGAATTAAGTGCACGCATACCGGTGAAAATTTGCTCCACATTAAAGGAAGCAGTAGAAGAAAGTTATAAATTAGCGGAAAAGGGAGATGCCGTTTTGCTTTCTCCCGGCTGTTCCAGCTTTGATATGTTTCGCGATTACGCACATCGCGGCGAAGAGTTTGTGCGCATAGTAAAAGGAGTGCCCAAGTGATGACGAGAAGAGATGTAATCATAGTTTCTGTGCTAGTGAATGCGGGATTGCTTTCCGTACTTTTCCTGACAGCTCAAAAATCGGGTCCTGACATTGCAGTAGATGAGATCAAAGATCCGATTCGCCAAGTTGCTTTGCAGGAGGAAGTGTTATTACCTACTCCGCAAACTGCTGTGGTTGAACTGGACAATGCGATTGCTATGCAAGAGACTCCAATGCAGACGGTCGATGAACTGGACAACGTGTTGAAGGAATATTTGCCTGAAGCCCCTCTTGAAACTGTAGCTGTCGAACTTCCTAAAGATCCAAAGCCGCTGCCGCCTCAAGGAGATATTATCGAAGTAACGGTGAAGAAAGGCGATGTTCTCGAAAAGATCGCAAGAAATAACCATACGACAATAGACGCGATTAAAAAGGCTAATGGTTTGACGAACGATAAGTTGAAAGTGGGACAGAAGTTGAAAGTTCCTGTTAACTCCAAACCTCCAAAACCCTCACAGCCCATTGCAGAGGCAGCAAAGCCTTCTGTAGATGTCGAACCCGTTTATTACACGATCAAGTCCGGAGACAATCCCTGGAAGATTGCAAAGCAGTTCCATGTGAAATTTGAAGACCTGTTGAAGTGGAACAATCTGAATGAGGATAGCGGGAAGAACTTAAAAGTTGGAGATAAAATTCGGGTGAAATGAGCGCATACTCCTACAGTGAAAGGTTAGGGGTGCGGCTTGTCCTGATTGCCGCAATGTTAATATTCGGTATCGGCCTGCTCATGATTTTCAGCACGACGAGTGCCGAAGTGTTGGATCATGCTTTAGATAAAAGCACCCATCAAGCATTTCTAAAACAACTCCTATATGCAGGCTTAGGTCTACTTCTAGGGGTTGCTGCCTGGAAGTATGGCTATCAAAAAGTGATTAGTTACAGTCCTGTGATTTTGACAGTTCTTACTGTGATGCTCGTTTTGGTTTTGATTCCCGGAGTGGGAAGGGAAGTGAATGGTTCCAAGCGTTGGTTAAATCTATTTGGACTTTCGCTACAGCCTTCAGAATTTGTCAAATACGTGATTCCGGGCTATGTGATTCATTCCTTTATATCTAAAGACTTAAGCCTGCTGGAATGGAAAGAGTTTTTAACAACTTTGGGAAAGATTTGCGTTCCTATGGTGCTGATCATGATCGAACCAAACAATGGAACGTGTGCAGTCATTGGAGCCGCTGTTTTGGCTGTTTTTCTTTTGATGCAGGTGCCTGCGCGCTTTTGGGCGACGCCCTTGCTTGTGTTGATGCTGTTTGGAGTGTTGTTTGCTTCGCAGCTGCCCTACATTAAAGGAAGGGTCAACGTCTATTTGCATCCGGAGCTCGATCTAAAAGGCCGCGGCCATCAACCCTATCAGGCAAAAATTGCAGCAGGATCGGGAGGGATATTTGGAAGAGGCCCAGGGAATAGCCTGCAGAAGATGAGTTATTTACCCGAGGCGCAAAATGACTATATTGCAGCGATCTACGGGGAAGAATTTGGGTTTTTTGGCATCATCTCCTTGATCTCTCTTTACCTTATCTTAGGTTTGGGAGGTTTTTCGATTGCATTGGCATCTAAAGAAGCGGCCGGTTTGTACTATGGAGGCGCTATTCTCTTTCTGATTTGCTTACAAGCCTTTCTGAATATGGCCGTTGTATCGGGATTGCTGCCTAGCACAGGGTTGAACCTTCCCTTGTTCAGTCAGGGAGGCTCTTCTTTGATGGCTAACATGGCAGCGATCGGTCTTCTATTAAGCATTGGAAAAACGAGGAAAGCGTATGCATAAAATTCTATTGGCTGTCGGCGGAACAGGTGGACATGTATTTCCCGCTCTTGCTTTAGGGGAGGAAATGGCAGAAAAGTATGGATGTGAAGTTCATTTTGCCGGAGGCAGGCTGAAAGACAATCCCTACATTAAAGATGGGAAGTGTATACTTCATGAAGTATCTTGCGGTAAGTTCTCAAAAAATCCGCTGGAGCTAATTCGACAAACATATTTTCTTTTAAAAGGAATCATGCAGTCGATCATATTGCTCAATCAATTAAAGCCTGATGCCGTGATCGGATTTGGCAGTTATTACTCCCTGCCGCTACTCGTTGCAGCCAAACTCACCGGTAGAAAGATCTTCCTTCATGAGGGCAATAGCGTTCCGGGCAGAGTGAACCGTTTATTTTCTCCCTTCGCAGATAAAGTCTGGGTGCAGTTTCCTAGTGCTAAGGATTTAATGAAAGGTACTTTATCTTTGGGCAGCCTTCCTTTGCGAAAAAACTTGCGCAAAGGAACGATTCCTCAGGATGAAGCAAAACGCTCTTTCCAGTTGGATCCCAAAGTAATGACCATTTTAGTAATAGGAGGATCGCAAGGCGCAAAAAAGTTAAATGAACTTTTCTCAGAAGCTGTTTTGTTTCATTTGCGAGATTGCTTACCGCCATTTCAAGTGATTCATGCAGCTGGTAGCCATTTAGAAACTGAGAAGCTAATGGGACGATATGTTTCAGCACAAGTGCCGGCCTATGTCAGACCTTTTATCAAGAATATGGAATATGCATGGAGCGCAGCGGACATCTGCTTTTCGCGTGCAGGAGCTAGTACGATAGTGGAGCAGTATGAATTTGAAGTGCCAAGTTTGCTCGTTCCTTACCCTTTAGCGACAGATAACCATCAAGAATTGAATGCGCAATTTCTCGTGCGTGCCGGATTAGCAGAAAAGGCTGTAGAAGCTTCACTGACACCTCAAAATTTGGCAATGCAGATCCAGGAACTTCACATCAAAGCGTTGCGCATGGTGGATAATTTTAAAGCTTATAAGCTCGAACACAATATGAATAACCTTTCACAAGAAATTATAGAGGCTTTGAATGGAAAATAAGACTCCTTACCACTTTGTAGGCATTGGCGGAATAGGCATGAGCGGTTTAGCACGCATTTTATTGGGTCGCGGGTATCAGGTTTCGGGGACGGATCAAAACCATTCTTCAATCATTCAGGCGTTGCAAGATAACGGTGCTACGATCTCAATCGGCCATCATGAAAAACATCTTCCAGTGGGTGCTACCTTGGTTTACTCCTCAAGTATCGACTCAACAAACCCCGAGATCAAGGCGGCTCAGCAGAATAAGCATTCTTTAATGCATCGTTCTGAGCTCTTAAAGCAATTGATGGTTGGGCAGAAACCGCTTTTAGTTGCAGGAACTCATGGAAAGACGACGATCACAAGCCTATTAACGCATCTTTTAAAGTTTGCAGGCATGGAGCCAAGTTTTGCGATTGGCGGAATTGCTCCAACCTATTCTACCAATGCAGCGCATGGGGAAGGAGAGTACTTTGTCGCAGAAGCCGATGAGAGCGACGGCTCTTTTCTTCGTTATGATCCTTATGGAGCAATCATTTCCAATATCGATACAGACCATATGGACTACTATAAAACAGAAAAAGCGCTATTTCATGCCTTTGAAGAATTTGCATCTAAAGTTAAAAATCCGGATCTGTTGCTGTATTGTGGAGATGATATTGGCTTGGCTAAGCTTAAAGTACAGGGGATCAGTTATGGGTTCGGTCCGAATGCAGTGATTCGTGGAGAAAATTTTAGACAACAAGGTTTTAACGTTTCGTTAGATGTTATTTACAAAGGAAAAGCATACAAAGGCTTTACGGTTCCATTACCAGGCAGGCATACCGGATTAAATGCTCTTGCCGTCATTGGAATGGGTCTTCAGTTAGGTATACCTGAAGACAAAATACGACACGCGATGGCGACTTTCGGTGGAGTTAATCGAAGGGCTGAGGTAAAACAAAATAGTCATCATATCATAGTAATAGACGATTATGGGCATCATCCAACGGAGATTTACACAACATTACAAGGCTTGAAGGCTGCATTTCCGCTCTACAAGCTTCTAGTTTATTTTCAACCTCACCGTTATTCAAGAACAAAAGATTGCTTACATCAGTTTGGAGAATGTTTTGAAGATGCAGATGAGTTAGTGATTACTGATATCTACGCGGCGGGTGAAGCTGAAATTGAAGGTGTGAATGCCAAATTAATCCTCGACGAGGTTAAACGTGCCTCCACGCTGCCGGTGCATTATGTTTCTCGGGATCAATTGGAAGAGGATGCGCTTCAACGTCTAACACCTTATACAGTTTTGGTAACCTTGGGGGCAGGCGATATTACGAAACTGGGCCCTAATCTCGATTTAAGCAAACTCAAAAAGTTTAAGCTCGCTTTATTGTTCGGAGGTAAATCATCAGAGCATGAAATCTCCTTAAAATCTGCGAGGAATATTTTCGAAGTGCTTGATAAACAAGTGTACGATATCAAGCCCTTTTTCATCAGTAAAAAGGGGGCATGGGTTTCAGGTGAAGAGGCATTTTCTTGCTTGTATGAAAAGGAAGGCAATTTCAAAGGCAGCTTTACTCCAATACTTGAGTTGGCTACATGCAGCGCAGCCTTTCCCGTCTTCCATGGTCCCAATGGAGAAGATGGTACAGTGCAAGGCCTTTTAGAAATGCTCCTGGTGCCATTTGCAGGATGCAGTAGTTGCTCATCAGCAGCAACGATGGATAAAGCGATGACTAAAAAGCTGGCTATGCATGCGGGGTTGCAAGTTGTCCCGTTTGTTCATTTTCATGGCTTTGAGTGGAAGCAAGAGGCAGATTCAATTGTAACTCAGGTTGAGGCTTCCCTTGTGTATCCACTCTATGTAAAACCAGTGCATCTAGGCTCGACTATCGGAATATCTCGAGTAAAAACACGGGAAGAACTCGTGAATGCCATTACCAAGGCGCTTCAATACGATGATCAGGTATTAGTTGAAAAAGAGATTAAAGGAAGAGAGATTGAATTTGCACTATTTGGATCCGATCAATTAGTTGCGTACCCTCCTGGGGAGATCAAATCTTGTGGAAAAACATACGGTTATGAAGAAAAGTACTTTTCAGATGCCATCGAAGCTGTGCCACAAGCGGATCTTTCGCAAAAACTTGTCCAAAGCGGGATAGAATTTGCTAAACGAGCCTATCGTGCTTTGAGTTGCGACGGCTATGCCAGAGTGGATTGCTTTTTGGATCCTAATGGGGAGTATTACTTAAATGAGATAAACCCTATTCCGGGATTTACCAACAACAGCCTATTTCCAAAGATAGTGAATTTGCATGGTATGAACTCTAAAGACCTGGTCACAGAGCTAATTTTGATCGGGATGGAGAATGCACGGAAAAGAGAGCGTAAACGGCTGTGAAGGAAGAGCAGTATACGTTCAGCGGATTTTTAGTAAGGGTTTTGCTTTCAGTCATATTCATCTCGGGCCCCATTTGGGGGATTTGGGCTCTCTACTACTCCTTCTGGGATGCAAGAGCCTATGACGACCGCTATAGATTGGCAGCAATCGTGCAAACGGGTAATGAAAAAGAAGCGTTAAAGACTGCGTATCTAGCAGAACTTATGGGGATCTCCTCTAATAGGCCTGAAAACCTCTATCGGGTTGATCTGGCGCAGGCAGAGCAGAAGCTGTTGAATTCACCTCTCATTTCTTATGCTAAATTAAAGAGGATTCCGCCATGAGCACTATATATAGATTACAAGATCAGTAAGCCTGCAGCTTATCTTGCAGACCGTGACAATGCAGCGCTTGATGATGAGTGTTACGTCATTCCATATAATCACTTTTTTACCACTAAGCTGATAGTGCACATTTAT
>JBKEAL010000122.1:0-1233 GCA_047972195.1 Parachlamydiaceae bacterium | reverse complement strand
CAGCCCGCTTTGAGTCTGGCTGCCAAAACCAAACGGCGTCATCAGTTGTTTAAACGCGAGATGAATATCAAGATCGTTACCGCCCACGCGCTGACCCGTGTGCGCAATCAGGCTTTGGGTTCGATCCGCTTTGCCGCGCCACGATGGCCCCATCTGAATCAATGAGCAGTCGGTGGTACCACCGCCGATATCGACCACCAGTACGGTTTTGTCTTCGTTTAAGGTCGCTTCATATTCCAGACCGGCGGCGACCGGCTCAAACTGAAACTCAAGGTGGCGGAATCCGGCACGTGTCGCCGCGCGGCGCAGAATGTTTTCTGCCTGTCGGTTGGAATCTTCCCCGCCACGGCCATGGAAGTTGACCGGACGACCAATCACCGCATCATCAATCACTGCATTCGAACGCGCTTCCGCCTGAGTTTTGATGTTGGCCATCATGGCGCACACCAGATCTTCAAAGAAACTCAGCTGAATATCGTGCAGCCCCATCGCGCCCAAAAACGATTTCGGCGATTTGACGTAATACACCTCATGCGGGTCCGACAGGTAGAGATCGAGCGCCGCCTGACCAAACACCACGTCATCAAATTGCAGGTCGATGTCTTCATCGCGGTTGGCCGCCACCGAACGGCGCAGCAGTTGCTCGCCCAGCGCATCCGCTGGCGAGATCTGGCGATGGCGGAACAGGTGCTCCGACACCGAATCACGGGTTGGCGCCGCCAGTGTCGACGGAATCTAAAGACTGTCGCGCTCAAGAGGGATCAGCACCGGAGTCTCATCCTGCATGCTGGCCACCGAACAGTTGGCCGTGCCGTAGTCAAACCCTATGTACATCTGCTTACTCCTACTCTGGTGCGAAAAAGGTCGGCGATACTACCGCAAGCCTTGCCTGATCTCTAGCGGAAATTGTTATTTTTTATGCAGTTTGATAGCGCTTTCGCGCATTTTCTGTTCAGAATTGATTCTCGGTGAACAAGTTGTAAAGATAAGCAACCAGTCGGATAACTGATGCCCGGCGCCATACACGAGTTCAGGAAGAAAACGATGAAGATGGACCTCAATACCTACTGCGAAAGCAGCGTGCTGTGCTGGCTGGCCACCGTCAGTCATACCCTCGTTCCCAATGTGTCACCCAAAGAGATTTTTACGTTGTGGGATGACGAACGTCTGCTGATCGCCAATATCGCCTCGCCCGTCAGCGAGCAGAACATTCTCGCCAACCCCAACGTGTGC
>JBKEAL010000102.1:0-1476 GCA_047972195.1 Parachlamydiaceae bacterium | reverse complement strand
GGATTGCTTTTCTGAAATAGTTACTTTTGCCATAATATTTATTGATTTAGTTTACAGTGGTCGGTGTGAGACTCGAACTCCAATCTGTTTTGCAAAAACGCGTTCTTCGCCATTCTTTGGTGGAGCCTGTAAGCCAAACCCAACAGAAAACTCCTTACGCCTATTATCGAGACCCCCATTTTTGAATTTGCATTGCGTTTACCATTTCGCCAACCGACCATTTTATTTTAGTTTATTCTAATTTTATATACTTCACCGGTATCACAATCAGCCACTTCTTTATACAGAGGCTTTTCACATAGTGGTATATCGTTTGCTTTAGCCGATATCTCCTCCTCAAGCAATTCTGATTTATCATACCTGCCTGTGTATGGCCTGTGTTTACCTGTCAGCATTTCTTCTCCCAGTTCTACAATAGCTTCATAGTCCGGATGCTTTTCTATATATTGGATTACTTCAGCATTATGCTCTTTGGCTGATTGTTCTACCCTGTATTGAAGTGCTATATAGTTGTTTAGCAACTCTTTTTCCTCTTTGGTTTCAGCTATATAAGCAGTACGTTCTTTCAAAGTCCATACTCCGAGATATCTGTTTTCATGGTCAAATACGGGTGCCGGTTCGCCTCCATTCAGTATATATATGCTTAGGCGGTTTGTGGTTTGTGCATCCATAGGCACGTAGGAGAATATTCTTGTAGCAACAGCCCTTTCTTCACTGGTTTTAATCGGAGGAAAGTAGGTATAGCTCTCATTGCTATGTTGTATATCCAAGCCGGCAATGGTCAATTTCTTTTTGTGTAGGGTTCCGCACAACTGGCAAAGCTGCACATAGCTTAGTTTAGGTACATAGCTTTCTTTCTCCTCCCATAGTTCATACGGGGTTTTGTTACAATCTTTGCCCTCCAGCTGCTCAATAACACGCTCATTCCATAGCTTGAGTCCTTTATTTTTTATCCAATCCATGGCAATAGATGCACTGCGAGCATTCTGTTTGCCTTGATTCTCCCTTCTTTCCGATGCTCTTGAGTTTAGGTGCAATGCTGTACGGTTCATCCCGCTAAAGCCTTTCAGGAAGCGTGTAATATCATTATCACACATATTAAATATGCTCTCAATGGTTTTTGCACGGGCATTACCTACAATGGAAGGATATAATTTAATATCATTCTCACCACACCAGGCTTGCAGTTCCTGCCATGCCGGTCCCCGGTCACACTGGATCATTGCCGGTTTATATCCGGTTTCGCGAATACCCATCAGAATAGCTTCTTTAAGTGCTGCGAAGGGTTCACGAACTCCGATCAGGGAAGCAGCACCCACCATGCGAAGTGTACCGACATCTGCTATTTTTATAGCATATACATGCTGTCTGACTTTACTGCCATATTTCACATTCTCATTATGTGCTGTTCCATCAATCACCCATACATGATTTTTCTTCTCAGGTAGCATACGTGAAATACTTGGAACCGACTCA
>JBKEAL010000070.1:0-16818 GCA_047972195.1 Parachlamydiaceae bacterium | reverse complement strand
GATAGCAAGGCTTTTGACTCAACTCCCACTGCGATTGGTTAACATGATAAGGCAGCGGATCGCCTTCGGCGGCAGTATAGGCTGTATAGGAGTGGCGACACGTTTTTCTTGAAACCCACTTCAATTTAAAATATAAAAAGAAGATTTCAATACCTCCTTTTTTTATTCTTTTTCCTATCCTGTTTATCCTGCCGCCGAAGGCGATCCTCTGCCCTATCCTGTCAATTAATCGGGGCGTGATTCTATGTGTCCGTTCTGCTACATCCTGTATAAGAAGGCTATAAAGACAGGATGCTGCCCATCTGTTCCAGGGCTGTGAAGAGGGAGCGATCGGATGGGGGTAGGTTGTTTGCGGCACGCCATGTGCTGACCGAGTCGGCTGTGATATTGCAGGCTTTAAGGCAACGGTAGAGTGTAGCGATTCTGAATACCGGGTTCTCAATTCCTTGCTTGGAGATGCATGGAATGATGCCGGATGTGGCTTCGGACTCATGGACGACTATTACTTTTCTGCAGAATGAAACCAATGAAGGGACTTGGTATTTTCTTTTGAGAGTAGTGTGCTCATGGAGGTTGTCCTGGAGTGCCAGGCTGTATTTTTTACTCATGGTGTTAAGCTTTGCTCTATACTCCAGGGCTAAAGTACAGCATGGGTTAAGTTGCAGAGCGCGATTGAAGTCTTGCCGCGCCTCGTCAAATTTTTGATTTTCGTAATGAAGCGATCCTCTACGGGCAAGGGTGTCGTAATCTGTGGGTACAAGGGATAAAGTACTATTATAATAAGCTAAGGCCTCTTCATATTTTTTTTGATGATGGTAAAATTGTCCCAGACCGGAAAGAGCAAAAATAGATTGATCATATGTTTTCAGGGACTGTTGAAATAATTCGAAGGATTTCTTGTACAATGCGTCTGCCTGATCGAATTCTTTGCGCTTTTGATGAAGTTGAGCTTGATTCAAACAGATAAATCCACTTGCACCTAATCCATATCCATCGTTGGGTTTGACGGACAATATGTGATCTATTTCTTTGGTGGCATCAGGCATATTGCCTTGCCATATGTAGATGCTTCCTCTGCATATCGAAACATCAGAAGGAGAGGTACTCAGGAGCGAGGCTTGGTAAATATCTGAAAAAGCTTCTTTGAATTCCCCCTTATTTGCATAGACAAGAGCTCTAAAGAAAAAAACCATCATGGGATTTGTGTTTTGGCAAACTAATGCCTTATTTAAAGATTCAAGGGCTTTATCGTATTCACATAACATTCGAAAAGTTTCTCCCTGCATGCTGAGAGCAAAAGCATCTTCTGGACACTTTGCAAGGATAGATTCAAAGTCCCTGAGAGCTTCATTGAACTGGAATGACAATCTGTGAATATTGCCTCGAAGGCTTAAGGCATTATTGAAATCGGAATCAATTTCAATGAGAGTATCTAAGTCTCTTATGGCTTCTGAATTGAGGCCTAGATTAAAGTACAGATTTGCTCGGTAAATAAGTGCGCATGCGTGATTAGATTGGAGTTTAAGTGCCTGATTGAAGTCTGAGAGGGCTTGAATCGGTTGATCCATCTCCATGAAGGAGCGGCCCCTTCCTATTAAAGTGTTCATATCATTAGGCATCAATTGTAACGCCTGAGTAAAGTCTGCAACCGATGCGTCGTAATTTCTAAATTTGTGCTGTAATTCCCCTCGGTCTGCTAAAGCTAAAGCATTATCCGGATTAATGTTAAGGGACTGATTGAGGGCTTCTAAGGCATAGATGTCAGCCTCCTTTTCAAAAAGAGCTCTTCCTAAATAGGCCAAGGCCTTAGCATCGAATCCATCGAGCTGTGTAGCTGTTTCAAGATCCTGAATTGCTTTTTCGATGGCATTATCATCCAGGAATATTTTTCCACGACCGACATAAGAAAAAGAATCTTCAGGATCCAGTTCAATGGCTCGTGTAAAATCTTCTTCGGCTTTAGTGATAGAGCGTAAATCGTAATGGATTTGGCCTCTTCTGGAGTAGGCATAACCATCGTTGGGGTTCAAGATGATCGCTTGGGTAAAGTCCTGAAGAGCCGATTCGAATTGGCCGTGTAAACGGCGCATCTCTCCGCGGTGGCTGAAAACTTCGGAATTATAGGGTTCTATCTCAAGGGCTTTATTATACGAGTCGCGTGCTTCATTATACTTGTGGTGCTGGAAATATATATCTCCGATGTCTACGAGCGCCTCCACCCTGTCAGGAGCCTTTTTAATTGCTTTAGCAAACGTTTTGAATGCCTGTTCCCATTGATTCGATTGCGCTAAGGCTTCTCCTTCCTTAATCAACTCCTCAGCTGAAATGGTGTGCAGCCTTTTTGAAGTGCTTTCGGAGGAACTTGATTCGCGTTTCATATTTATGCGAACCCTTGAAACTTTTTGACGTAGACCCTGGACATCCTGAGCGTTTTCACGTGCTCAAGGTATGTTTTTACTTCTTCTGAAGGGCTTTTGCTTTGCCACTCTTTTAGGCAACCTGAAAATACTTTGCGGATGTTGAGTAGAGGGGTGCTAGAGCTATCTTGCGATTGTCGTGACTGCTCAGAAAGCGCCTGGATCAAATCTGCCATCGTGGGGTTTTCCTTCTGAACAAACTTTCGGAACAATTTTTGGACCGTCATGCTTGTATCCATACGCTCGACCAAGACATCTGTACCAAGGCGCATAAGTGTAATGTTCCTTAAATAGGTTTTTGCCTCCATGTATTTCTTTCTGCTTTGCCCGAAGACCTTGGTCTGTTTGCCATTATTGAACTCAACGGCTCTGCCCTCATAGAGTTCATAGCCTCTTTCTTCATACCACGAATTGAAAGGATCCACTCCGGATGTAAAGACCTTTAAGTAGCGTAATGACAGGTTGTGTTTTTTTGCTCCATGTGAAAAAGCGATCTTTGCATCGTCGAAAAGAAGCACTTTTTCGGGCTTCAGCAGGTTCTGCATCCATTCATGAACTTCGAAAAGCTTATTGCCGGAAACAGCGTTTCCTTTTTCAATCCAGCAAAGCTCAGAGGTTTTGCCTAATGGTGAGTAGGTGATTTTGATCAGCGTGATCTCTTTTCCTTCAAAGCACTCCTTGATTTTGACGTAGCGATGGTAGGGGTTCGGTTCTCGAGAATAGTCCCTTAACATTGCTTCACCTAGAGCTTTGGAGTGAAATGCCTCTTCTTCCTGCTGCTTAATGCGGAGGCAGAGAGTTTCATCAAAATCGATGTAAACAGAATTTTCAGATGAATGCGTCGCATTTTGCATCAGAGCGTGTAACCCAAGCCAGCGCGCATTGAAGTTGTGGAAATTGTCTCTTGCCATGTGGTTTTCGACTTCTAATTTTGTGACCCGCTGGATATTTCCATTGCCTGAGTGCTTGCCAATACTCATTGCAGGAAAACGGGCCGGAGCATCGGGACGATTTCTCTCGGAGAAGGGGGTTTTGAAGTTTGCCTGTTTCTTTGGAGTGGAGAAGCTTTCTCCGGTGTAAGTTCTTTTGTTTTCAGTCTTCATTTAAATAGTTTTGTTTTTTTCATGATTATACTACAGTTAATGGTTTTTTTGCAAAATGTTTTTACTATGAATATTGTTTATTTAGGCAAGGGCAAGGGCAGGGGCAAGGGCAGGGGCAGGGGCAAGGGCAAGGGCAAGGGCAAGGGCAAGGGCAGAGGGGATATTTATCTCCCTTCCCATAAATCCGGCGAAATGATAATCTATATCCTTCTGCGGCCATGGCGGAATTGGTAGACGCGCTAGATTCAGGTTCTAGTCGGGGCAACTCGGTGGATGTTCGAGTCATCTTGGCCGCAAAAGTGTCTTTAACCCCGTGATCAATAAATGAGTCAATCCTTTCAATACGATCCTTCTAAGATTCGCAACTTTTCGATCATTGCCCATATCGACCATGGGAAATCGACGATTGCCGACCGCTTGCTAGAGTTAACCGGCGCTGTGGAAAAACGAGAGATGCAGGAGCAGCTCTTGGATGGAATGGATCTGGAAAGAGAGCGGGGAATCACGATCAAAGCGCACCCTGTGACGATGTATTACGACACACCGGAAGGGGAAACGTACCAGATCAACTTAATCGATACTCCGGGTCACGTCGATTTTACTTACGAAGTGTCTCGTTCATTGGCAGCCTGCGAAGGCGCTTTATTGGTGGTCGATGCAGGTCAAGGCGTCCAGGCGCAAAGCTTGGCAAACGTTCATCTTGCTTTAGAGAGAAATTTGGAAATCGTCCCCGTATTGAACAAGATCGATCTGCCGATAGCGGATGTCGAAGGCACCAAAAAACAGATCGAAGATGTGATCGGTTTAGATGCCAGCGAAGCCATTTGCTGTTCGGCTAAAACAGGCTTGGGCGTCGATCAGATCCTGGACCGCATCATTCGCGATGTTCCGGCGCCAAAAGTGGATCCCGAACCTACGTTGAAAGCGCTTGTTTTCGATTCACATTACGATGTGTATCGCGGCGTTATGGTGTATTTACGGGTCGTTTCCGGCGAGATCGAGAAAGGCTCTCTCATTAAAATGATGATGACAGGCAAGACTTTTGAGGTGCTGGAAGTGGGTGTGTTCAGCCCAAAGGCGCGTCCTGTAGACAAGCTGCGCCCCGGCGAAGTAGGCTACATGATCGCCAACATCAAAGCCACGAGCGACGTAAAGATCGGCGATACAATCACCCTCTCAAAATACCCCGCGAAAGAAGCTCTTCCCGGGTTTAAATTGATTACCCCCGTTGTATTTGCCGGAATCTATCCGATCGATTCAGGGGATTTTGAAACCTTGCGTGACGCTTTACAGAAGTTGCAGCTCAACGACTCCGCACTGCATATCGAACAGGAAAGCAGCATGGCTCTGGGCTTCGGTTTCCGCTGTGGTTTTTTAGGTCTTCTCCATCTGGAAATCGTGTTTGAGCGCATCCAGAGAGAGTTCAATGTCGATATCATCTCGACCGCTCCTAGCGTTATCTATAAGTTTACGTTAAATGACGGCAAGATCATGGACATCGACAATCCGGCCCATTATCCCGATCCGACGCACATTAGCTGGGTGGAAGAGCCATGGGTGAAGTCTCATATCATCATTCCTGCTGAATACTTGGGCGCCTTGATGAGCTTAGGGATGGAAAAGCGCGGCAATCTGATCAAGACGGAAACTCTCGATTCCAAACGACTGCTTCTCACTTACCGCTTTCCATTGAACGAGATCATCATCGACTTCAACGACAAGTTAAAATCGATCACGCGCGGCTACGGTTCGTTTGATTACGAGTTTGATTCCTATGAAGAAAGCGACATCATCAAACTGGAAATCCGCGTTAATGAAGAGCCGGTAGATGCTTTTTCCTGCCTCGTCCATAGATCCAAAGCGGAATCGAAAGGACGAGCGATCTGTGAAAAACTGGTCGAAGTGATTCCGATGCAGCTTTTTAAAGTTCCTGTCCAAGCAGCTATTGGCGGCAAAGTGGTGGCAAGAGAAACGATCCGCGCCATGTCCAAGAACGTGACAGCGAAATGCTATGGCGGCGACATTTCCCGTAAACGCAAGCTGTGGGAAAAGCAGAAGAAGGGGAAAAAGCGGATGAAAGAGATTGGCAAAGTGAACATCCCACAAAGCGCGTTCATGGAAGTCTTAAAGGCCGGAGATTAGGAATGGAGACGCTCTCCACGCCGACAATCCGATACTATTCCGATCTTGATCTAAATCGTTTGCAGCGAGGAAAAGTCCCCCGACACATTGCGTTGATTTTGGATGGCAACAGACGCTTTGCAAAAAAGAAGAATCTCTTTGTCTTTCAAGGGCATCAGGCTGGTGCAGATATCATATTAGACATCGTCAAGGCGGGAAAAGAACTAGGGATCAAGACGATGACCCTTTTTGTATTTTCCACAGAAAACTGGAACCGCTCCGTCATTGAAGTCAACGCTTTAATGCAACTATTTGAAAGTTTTATCCTGGGTAACATTCCCGAAATGCTAGCCAATCAGATCCGCTTCGATACGATCGGAGACATTTCCCGATTTCCTGAAGGAGTGAAGGCCGCGATTGCAAAAGCACGTGAAGCGACTAAAGATTGCACGGGAGTCACGGCACTTTTCGCGATGAATTACGGAGCGCGCGACGAAATTTTACGGGCGGTAAAGAAAATTGCAGGTTTAGTCAAAGCGGGTACTGTCGATCCGGAGGCTTTAACCGAGGAAAAGATGGGTTCATATCTCGATACGTCTAAATATCCCGATCCGGATCTTTTAATTCGCACGGCAGGAGTGCAGCGCATGAGCAATTTTTTGCTATGGCAGTTATCTTATGCTGAGTTATATATCACTGAAGTGCTTTGGCCGGAATTTACACCGCACCATCTTCTCGAAGCCGTGGTGGAATTCCAAACAAGAGAAAGGAGGCTGGGCGCATGAATCAGTTTCTACACAGGTTGATCTACAGTTCTATCATCAGCGCGCTGCTGTTCGTGGTCATCTATTTTTCTAATGAACCAGCCTTCCAGCCTGTATTTCTATTGGTCACAGGAGGCTTTATTACAGGAGCTTTGTGGGAGTACTACAGCATCTCTAAAGCGAGCGGCAGCAATCCGGTGGGATCGATCGGCATTATCGGTTCGTTGATCTACCTCGTCATGGTCTATCTTTCGCAAGGCAATCAGGCGTTTGGGGATTGGCCTTTGATCACTCTTGCGCTGATGCTGTTTAGCGCCTTTTTGTATTACTTTATTTCCGGGGTAAGTCCTTTCCCCAACCTGGCTGTAACTGCCTTCGGTGTGATTTACGTGACTGTTCCATTGAGCGCCTTCATTCCCATCGATTTGATGTATGGAAGGTATTGGCTTCTCTATCTATTGCTTGTCACGAAATTTACCGATATTGGTGCCTATTTTGTAGGCAAGCAATGGGGACGCCATAAGTTGGCTCCGATGATTAGTCCGAAAAAGACTTGGGAAGGGGCAGTGGCAGGATTTATTACAGGCTCGTTAGCTAGCTACCTGCTTCATAAGGCTTCAGGGCAGTGGCTAGGTGAAGAGCTGTTCTCCTCATCGCTGCAAAGCTTAGGTTTTGGAGCTTTGATGAGTATTGCCGCTCAATTGGGCGATCTTTCGGAATCTCTATTGAAACGTGCAAGCGGCGTCAAAGACAGCAATGCGCTTCCCGGTCTGGGAGGATTGCTCGATATGGTCGATTCCTTGGTATTCACAACGCCTTTGCTCTATTTTTTCTTAAAGTTATTTGGAGGTAGCACTTGATCATTACTATCGACGGCCCTATAGCTACAGGAAAAAGTACCATCGCCAAAAAGCTTGCTACAGCGATCGGTTACATCTATTTCGACACTGGCGCGATGTATCGATCCTTTACGTACGCACTCCTGAAAAAGAACATCAATCTGGACAATCCACAAGAGTTGGCAGCATTTCTGGCTGATTTCCCCTTTGATATCAAAGTGAAAAAAGGGGAAAAGCGCTACTTTGTTGGCGAAGAAGATGTAACAGATGCCATTCGGCAAGACAATGTGACGTCACAAGTATCTCGTGTCTCTGCCAATCCGCAAGTGCGTGAAAAAATGGTGGAACTGCAGAGGGAGCTGTCCAAAGGGGTGAACGCTGTGTTTGAGGGCAGGGACATGGGAACTGTCGTGTTCCCAAACGCTCAGCTTAAGATCTTTCTTACAGGAAGACCGGAAGTGCGCGCAAAGCGCCGTTTTGATGAGATGAAAGCAAAGTATCCTGAAGAGTCAAAAGAGTTGACTCTGGAGAAATGCATGGCAGACATCAAGATGCGGGATGAATACGATAGCAGCCGCGATGTTTCCCCACTGAGAAAAGCTCCGGATGCTTGCGAGATCGACACTTCAGATTTAAATCAGGACGAGATCGTGTATCGAATCCTCGAATTCAAAGACACAAGAAAACTACGAGCGACGACATGACAGCAAAAGTGCAAACAGCAATCACACCTACACGCGTTGAAGACTACCCGGAATGGTACCAGCAGGTCATTAAAGCGGCCGATATGGCGGAAAATTCCGTCGTGCGCGGTTGCATGGTGATTAAACCTTGGGGATATGGCATCTGGGAAAAGATCCAGTCCCAATTGGACGCCATGATCAAGGCCACAGGCCATGAGAACGCTTATTTTCCGCTGTTTATTCCTTTAAGTTTCTTGGAAAAAGAAGCAGAGCACGTCGACGGTTTTGCCAAAGAGTGCGCGGTCGTCACTCACCACAGACTGGAGCTCAAAGAGGGCAAGTTAGTGCCTGCAGGTGAACTGGAAGAGCCTTTAATCGTTCGTCCTACCTCTGAAACCATCATCGGAGAGTCTTTTTCCAAATGGATCGAGTCTTACCGTGACCTGCCTCTTCTGATCAACCAGTGGGCAAACGTCGTCCGTTGGGAGATGCGCACAAGGCTGTTTTTACGAACGACGGAGTTTCTCTGGCAGGAAGGGCATACAGCTCACTCAAATGAGAAGGAAGCAATTGAAGAAACGATGAGGATGCTGGAAGTGTACCGTGTGCTTATGGAAGAGATTCTTGCCATCCCTGTGATCTTGGGGGAAAAATCACCCGGCGAACGCTTTCCCGGAGCAGTCAATACTTACACCATCGAAGCGATGATGCAGGACCGAAAGAGCCTTCAAGCGGGCACTTCTCATTATCTGGGTCAAAATTTTTCCAAAGCTTCTAACATCCAGTTCTGCAATCAGGCAGGAGAGATGGAATATGCTTATACTACATCCTGGGGTGTGACAACGCGCATGATTGGAGCGTTGGTGATGTGCCATAGCGATGACGATGGTTTGCGGCTACCTCCAAAAGTGGCTCCAAAGCACCTTGTGATCCTGCCATTCATTCCTAAGCCGGAAATGAAGGACGAGGTCATGGCTTACGCAGAACTCGTGAAAAAAGAGCTTTCCGGAATTCTCTACAATGGGCAGCCAATCGTCATTCAGATCGACAGCCGCGACAAGCGCGGGGGAGAAAAGAACTGGGAATGGATCAAAAAAGGGATTCCATTGCGCCTGGAAGTGGGTCCAAAAGAGCAGCAAGTGGAAAGTGCTGCAGTGTCCAGAAGGGATCGTCCGCATAAAGAGAAGCAGATTCTTACGATTGTTGAATTAAAAAATAGCTTGCCAACTCTACTTCAAGAGATCCAGGACAATTACTTTACAGAGGCTAAAAACTTCCGCGAACAGCATATGTATACGCATTTGACGAACTTTGAAGAGATGAAGGCATTTTTCACTCCGAAAAATCCCGATAAACCGGAAGCGCATGCTGGTTTTGTGATTGCCAAGTGGTGCGGCGATGTCGAAACGGAAAAGCTTTTAGATGAACTTAAAGTAACGATCCGCTGCCTCCCTCTAAAGCAGTCCGGCACAAAAGGCCGTTGCATCCTGACGGGAAAGGAAGCGACTTTAGATGCTATCTTTGCTAAATCTTACTAGTTTACCAACGACACGCATCGTACTGCAGGGTGAATTTGCCATCGTGGATGGAAGTACAAGCCAGGAAACCATTAAAACAGTCCATGCTTATACATGCACTGTGTTTTCTCTGTATAACCCCGATTCAAAAATCGCTGTTCTAGGTCACTTTGATGATTACACGGACGTATCAGCTTCACTTGAAAAAATTGCTACCATCCTTAAAGAGCGGTTCGGAGAAGAATTAAATCAGAAATACTACGCAAAACTCGCCGATAGGTCGGAATGCGGGGTTGTAGTTGCTTATTTAAAAAAAAGAGGCATTTCGATTTGGGAGTTGAATTTGCAAAAATTTGGCTCTTTTCGACCTCACTTAAGCATACGGCCCCAGGATGGCGTAAACATCATCATCGAAGACACCAACTACCCTTTGGAATACTTGCAACGAAGAGAATATGCCAAATTTGTAAATCGGTTGGAAAGGAAATATCCCGGTGTCGATTGTCTCGATTTACCCTATTTTCCAGCTAGGGAGGCTTGCAGGTATGAAGAAAAGATGGCAAAATTTCCAAAAAATGTGAATTCGATGAAAAAGGCTAAAGAATGGGGTTCTTATTTGGAAAGCCTGTCAAAAGATTGGTTTCCGATTCAGGCTGAGAGATAGGAAATAGACTGCTTTCGAAAAAAGTCTAATGGCTAAAGCGGAATAGCGAGGTAGTCGTTGGATTGCCCTAAACGCGTCAGTGAATAGCCTAGGCCTTCAATTTTTGCCTTGCTAATGGCGGCCATCTGTCTGCTGGAATATGAGGGCAGCAACCACCGCTAGTATGAGGCTATTTCGCATGGATCCAGTGGCGTTGAACTTCTTTGCTGTGCGTTGAGGCTTTCTTTTTCATCTTAAGTAACAGCTCCTTTTCCATTTTGTTTCTTTCTCTACTTAGAGTTTCCCATTCCTCTTCGCTGAAATTTGTTTTATTGGAAAGGTAGTGAAATAGTTTCTCTTCCGTTAAACTAAACTCGTCTAATAGATCCTGATAGGCCTTGTCCAGCCTCTCATTTTCCCTTTCCAGGTTAGCCAACTTCCGGTTGAAGTTTTCTTCGCGGTTAAATAGATCAAACATGTTTATAATTTTACTATGTTGTCATTTATTTTCAAAGACTTCCATAAATCGTTTGGAATTGTGCTCTTTAGCAAATTGCTCATTGAATTTACGTTGCGCCCTTGCCGCCATTTCCCATGATTTTGTGTAATCTCGGGTGGCAAGCTCGATCTTATCAGCCAGGGCTTTGGGGTTCAATGGAGGGCATGTGTAACCCGTAACGCCCTCTTCGATAGCTTCGGCACATCCGTAAGCCGTAGTTGTAACGATCGGAAGGCCCTTGGACATGGCATTTAAGAGCACGAGAGGTAAGCATTCGTTGGAAGAGGCCACAATAAAGAGATCTGCAGCTTCAAAATAGGGGTCGACCTGTTCCACAGGAACGGATTTGACCAGTTTGATGCGGTCTTGGAGCTTCTCCTTAAGGACTCTTAAGACGATATTACCTTGATAAGGAGATAAGATCTCATCCGGAAAGCCGATGATCGTCAATACCACATCATCCGGAATGCGTTTCTCGCGGATACATTGAATAAACGCCTCAACAAGAGTATGGGTGCCCTTTCGCACTTCAACATAACCCATTGCGAGAATGTTCTTAATGGGCCTAGCTGCAGTTGTTTTGTTTGGCGTAGACGGCAATCCGCTCCAATAGACGATTTCTCCATCGATGCCTGAGCGTTGCCATAGCTCCTTGGTGCTTTTAGAGCCAAACATGAAGGTGAATTTTTTGGGGTTCTGCAAAACTTTCATAACGCGGCTTAAGAGACCTCTAGGAAGCGCAGAGCCGGGAGGCACAGATTCGTGAATGAACCAAAACTTCTTTTTGAACGGCATGAATCCTGCAGCAATCCCCACGTCTCGAGAAGCAAAGCTATTCACAATGATGCGATGTGGAAGCTTCCACAGCAAATAAAAATAGAGGAAAAATAGAGCGCACAGTTTGGTCGCAAAAGAGCCGTGGTGGTTTGCTTGAAAAGGTTTGGGGATTAGCGAAACGGTGATGCCCAATTTTTCAAAATGCGATTTTAACGGCCCATCTTCTATGGAGAAGAGAACGGGCTGGTAGCCTTTGTTTAAGAGGATTATCGCCATGTCGTAGACAACTTTAGGGGCACCCGAGAAGGATAATGCGTGTGTGATCAGGGCTACTTTATGTCCACTGTTCTTGCACTTCGCTAATGAATCGTCAGTAGGCTTCGGCGTGTGTTTTTCAGGCTGAATGAGGTATTTTGAGAGGTAACGGTCGATTTTTGAATCACTCCTCACTTGAGCAAACTCCGTCTGAAAGTTCCAGGGGGAGGGCGCCAAAGGATTCTTAGGTGGGGCTTCCATTATTTTGATCAGGAATTCCGGAAACATTTGACCTAATTCAGCTTTTGTTAAGGAGGGATCCTGTGTAATGGTGTTGCTCGAGTGCATCCTGTAGAAATAGTAGTTCTTTCTGATAAATGCGGGTTCATACAAGGCAATCGCCTTAAGTAGAAAATCGTAGTCGTGAGCATGCCTGAAGTCAGCAAATGGCCCAACTTCATCAAAGAGATCCTTTGTGAATACAAAATTTCCTGTTGAGATCGCGATATTGGCCATTAAGAATCCAAAACTAACGGTGGGAAACTTTGAGACATTAAGAAGTTGCATGTCGTAATCTTGACAGAAGTAGTGTGAAGGAGGTAGAGGTTGGCCATTTTCATCGATCGCAGTCACTTCGGAAAAAGCGAGTTTCGCATGGGTATCCACCATTTCCTTCACTAATACTTCAAGGCGCTCTAAGGCGAAGTAATCGTCAGAATTGAGAATCGCGATGTGATGGTGTTTGGCTAAAGAGATCCCCTGGTTGAGGGTGGCGTGAGCCCCTTTGTTCTTTTCCACCTTGAAAATGATCTCTCTGACAACTCCCGCAGGAGCAACGTAGGTTTTAAGATACTCTTCGATCAGTGCGGGACTTTTGTCCTTGGAACCGTCGTCGATGAGAATGATTTCAAGCGAAGGGTGGGTTTGCTGTAAAACCGATTCAAGGGCTTGTATGACATATCTTTCATGATTGTAGATAGGGATGACAACAGAGATGGGAGGTAATGTTTTCGTTTTCATAAGTTTTTTTGAGCTAAGTGTTTGATCGATTCCCACATCTCGCTGATGCCTTGCTCCAAGGAGAAGCGAGGGCTCCAGCCGAGTTCATTGTGGATTTTTTCATAGGAGAGGATGCTCTTTTTTGGTGAGCTTGAAAGCTGCTGTTCTTTGGCGATTTCTAGCTGCAGTTGAGTGTGGCTACACTTTTCGATTAAAGAAAGGACTTCCCTAAGGGGGTGACCCTTTCCTGAAGAGACGTTGTAGAGGCGGCATTCTCCTTCAAGAGGGGGCGTTCCCAGAACCGTATGAAAGGCAGCGGATAGGTCGGAAAGGTGCAGATAATCTCTCTCTGAGTCGAGATCGTCAAAGATCGTCAATGGCTCACGCTTAATGAGTTTAGCAAATGCAACTCCGATCAATCCCTGTCCTCGATGGCCTGGTAAAAGCGTCCCGTAAGGATTGGAGATTCTTAGGATAGTTGCTCGCAAGCCATGTTGTGCGCACAGGATGCGCAGCTGATTTTCTACATCGAGCTTCAGAGCACTGTAAGCGGAGAGAGGGTTAGGGGGGTCTGATTCACGGAATTTTTCGCCATAGGGCGAAGAGCCGTAAATATTGCCTCCGGAACTTGTAAAAATAATATGTCCGGAAGGGCAGGTCTCTGCAAATTGTTTAAAAAGATTAAAGGTCGGTAAAAGGGATTCTTGAGGGTTGAAAGAGGTTCTGGGTGTTCCCTCCCAAGCTAAGTGGATGAGTGAGGTAGCGTCTTTAAGAAAAGGTTTATAAGAATCCAGGGTGCGAAGGTCGCCTAAAATCGTTTGGATGCCGCTGTCTGTTTTTTCCGCGGGATTCCTTATCAGTCTAATTTGGGGTTGGGGAAGCCTTGAGGAGATGTAGCTTCCTATAAATCCCGTGCTTCCGGTAATTGCCAGCAAAAAAGTCTCCTGTTTATTTAAAATAACCCACATTGTGTCATAGTTAAAACCAAAAAAGCAAGTTGGCTTTTTAAGACATTTGCATATATCATGCATTGAACTAGCTTAGTGTTATTAAAACCATTGTCTGAGCTAAAAAGAAAATGGCTTTACAGTTTGGAAAAAAGAAGAGAGCGTAGAATAAGAAACTTACTGATCAAGCATCCCCAAAAATGCCCTACAATGTATGCTATCTTGCGATTTAACTGATCAGTAGTATCCATGTTTTTCCATTAACTCAACTAACTGTTCATGAACAAGTTTTATATCTTCATCAGTGAAATGGTCAAAATGCTTGTAGAGGCCGCCCGTAGGAGGGAATTTTTTAATAGCACGTTGTAGGTCTTTCTCTGTGTAGTCGTAACCCGTAGCATCTAATATTAACTTTAAGTTTATCTCTGGATTATTATAAAGCTCCTCGTAATAGATGGTGACCACATTTTCAGCTTGATCCCAATGTTCTTGAAACTGTTTCCATTTCTCCACAAAAACTTGGAGATCACTTCTAGGTATATAGTGTTCAACGGGCAAGTTATGGAATTTCTGCATCAAAACATAAAATGAATAGATCGAATCCAGAGGATGACGGACGATGCGGATGGTCCTTATATAAGGGAGTGTATCAAAAGGTGTAGGATCGTTCACCGGAAAATGTGTTTTGATGACGGCGCCTTCGTAGAATGTGGGGTAACGGCAAGTTCCAATGCATCCATTTTTGGCACAATATCCTCCCCAGACAAAAGGAGTGCTTAGATGTTGAGGTTCAGGATCACAGAAGACAGAACTGGTTGCAATATGAGTTGCTTCTTCGATTAAATATCTCGTCCAGTGGTTTCCAGAGCGCGGATAAGTTGCCAAATAGATGCGATTCGGCCACAATTTTGCGCTATTTCTAATGGCAAGTATTTCCGTGGAAAGCAGAGAGGATTCCTGGAAAACAAATAGCATCGAAAATAGCAGAATTAAGATGTGACTCACTTATGCCCCCAAAGGGTGGTTATCGGCATATTGGGATTAAAGTGGTCTGCTACAATGCTCAAAGATGACCAAGGACGAATAAGGTGATTGCAGCGCGATAGCAAAAGACAGTCTACCAGGGCTTCTTCGCCCTTTTGGTAAATGGACCCATATTTCTCGTCATTTCCAATGTGTAAAGGCTGGTTATCCTCAGATCGCACGAAATCATTGAAAATTACTTGATCGGGATAAATTGTGGATAGGAACTCAATAAAATGAGAATCATCTGTGGCCGCATAGATTTTAAGATGTGCATGCTGCTCTTTGGGAAGTTTTTCGATCACTCCTGCAAGGGCCTTTGCAGTTTTATCAAAGGAAACTAAAGGCATTTCTGTAACCTTATCAGTGCCTCTATGGTGAACTCCAATGACATAATGATCCTGAAATCGCTCCTTGACGAAAAGGTCGACCTTATTCTGGATATGCGGCAGAACCTTAATGTACTTGGAGATCAGTTCGTGAGCGCGCTGTCTGGGCATATGGAAACCGTCGTGAGCAAGAGCTCTGTGGTCTTCAAATGTAAAGGTATAGGTCGATGCTTGATTATTGCCAACGTGAATGGGCGCAAAGAAGTAGGTCCACCAGTTGGGTCCTAGCTTTGGATCCTGATAAACTCCGCCTTCCAGCGCAATTTCGATGCCTTGAAATTCGCCCTGTTCGTAGAAATTCAGAGCTCCTAGAACACCACTAAACACAGCAAACATGCCGGAATTCCCAGTGTTGTAAACGAGGAGTTTTCCGTTAGGTTCTGTTGAGGTGATTCTTGGCGGCTGTCTGGAAGCGCGGTAGTAATAGGCGAAGCCTAAAATCAAAGCGATCAAAACAAAAATAAGGATCAGTTTTTTCATTTTTAATCTCCTGAAAGAGCGGTTACAGGTAGATTCAGATTGTATAAACCAGAAAATATACTGAGGCATGAATTGGGGCGTATGAGATGGTTGCATTCAGATAGCAGCAAGCTATCTAGTACTGCTTCTTCCCCTTTTTTGTACATTGAGGAGTACTTGTCATCGTTTCCATAATGCAGGGGCGTGTCATCCGTTGTTCTCACAAAGTCGTTGTAGAGGATTCGATCTCCATATAACCCTTTCATGTAGTCTAAAAAGAGGGCATCATCGGTTGCGACGTAAATTTTGTAAGAAATCTTTTGGCTCTCGTCAAGACTTGCAATGACTTTCTCTATGGCCCCATGAGTTCTTTCAAAGGGGACGCGCGGAATTTCGATCACCTTATCGGAACCTCTGTGGTGTACTCCGATCACAAAGGAATCGCCAAAGTGCTGTGAAACGAATGTGTCTATTTGAAGCTGAATGTGGGGCAGCACGTGGATGTAACGGTGGATCAACTCATTGTTTCTTTCGCTTGATAAGCGCATTGTATCACCTACAAAGTTACAATGTTCCTGTACGGTGAAGAGATGTTTTCTGGCTCTTTGATTTCCAAAGTTAATCGGTTCAAAAAAGTAATTCCACCAGTTGGGCCCAAGATCGGGATCGTAATAAACTCCTTCTGAAATGCGCACTTGAAAACCTGAATAGCTTCCTTTCTCATAAAAATTCAAAGCTCCAATGACGGAGAGCACTGTCGCAAAAAAACCAGAGCTTGTTTCATAGACGAGAAACTTTCCTAAATAAGGTTGTGAGTTGGGGTTGTTTCCCGCAGATGCCGAAGAGCATAAGCCAAAGACGCATATCATAAGTGATAGAAGGTATTTTGTGATGGAATTCAATTTAACTACTCCAGGTTTGTATTGAGACAATTTAGAGGAATTGCATTTCCCTGTAAATGAATAAAAGAGAAATTGTTGTTTAGACAAATTATGCATTCTGATGTAGTATGTGACGATTTTTATGAGGAACTTATGCGTTGCCTAATTACATTTCTAGTAGGTAGATAATGAGAAAGAGCTTTTGGTTGCTTGCACTATTCTTCATAAGTGCTGAGCTTTGTGCAAGTGGCGTAGTGCCGGAAAAAATCTTGATCTGCGGCGTGTGTAAAGATGTCGAACTTGCCGTCGGTCCATCGATCCGTAATATAGAGAAGCTAGGTAAGCGGTTTCAGGATTATACGGTCATTATTTATGAAAATAACGGCCTTGTAGGATAAGTCTCCCTTCGGTCGACTTATCTTAAAAATATCTTTCTTTATCCTTCCTATCCTTTAAATCATTACTCCTTCTGGCATACCTTGCCTTGTCATTTCGTTCAGTA
>JBKEAL010000020.1:0-6407 GCA_047972195.1 Parachlamydiaceae bacterium | reverse complement strand
CTACTCCCTCTGGAGTTTTAGCTTGATCGTTTCCGTCTAAAACAAACGGACGAATAGTTGCGTGAGGACAAACATATGCACACTGAGTACACTGAATACAGTTTTCAGCTTCCCATACAGGAACAAATGCAGCAACACCGCGTTTTTCGTATTCGGTTGTTCCATGATCCCAAGTCCCATCTTCGCGTCCTACGAAAACAGAAACAGGAAGGTCATAACCACGTTGAGCATTTACCGGACGTACTACCTTTTTTATAAATTCAGGAGCATCGTCTTCTTCCGATTTGCCTACAACAAGGTTTGCCCATTCGGCTGGAACTTCAACTTTTTCAAGTTCAATACCACGATCTACAGCAGCATAGTTTTTGTTTATAACATCTTCACCTTTACGGCCGTAAGACTTAACGATGAATTTCTTCATCTGTTCAACAGCAAGGTCGTAAGGTATTACATTAGATATTTTAAAGAATGCCGATTGAAGAATTGTATTTGTACGTCCACCCAAACCTATTTCTGTAGCTATCTTTGTAGCATTGATGATATAGAAATTGATATTGTTTACTGCAAGATATTTCTTCACATTGTCTGGCAGGTAGTTACCTACATCCTCTTTGCTCCATACTGAGTTTAACAAGAATGTACCATTCTTTTTCAATCCCTTAGTTACATCATAAAGATGAAGATAGGCAGGAACGTGACATGCTACAAAGTTTGGAGTGTTTACCAAATAAGTAGAACGTATAGGATTGTCGCCAAAGCGAAGGTGAGACGCTGTAAATCCTCCCGATTTTTTAGAGTCGTAGGCAAAATATGCCTGACAATATTTATCAGTGTTGTCTCCTATAATTTTTACTGTATTCTTATTGGCACCGACGGTACCGTCTGAACCTAAACCATAAAATTTAGCTTCATATGTAGTGTCGTCTACAGAAACTTCTTCTTTCTGAGGAAGAGATTTGAATGTAACGTCATCTACTATACCGATCGTAAAATCATTTTTAGGAAGGTTCATTCCAAGATTTTCATATACCGACATAATTTGAGCCGGAGTAGTATCTTTAGAAGAAAGCCCATAAATACCGCCTACAATTGTAGGTGCATCCTCAGATCCGTAGAAGCAATCTTTAATGTCCATGTATAATGGCTGTCCTAGTGCTCCCGGTTCTTTTGTACGGTCTAATACTGCAATTTTCTTTGCCGTTTTAGGTATTACCGATAAGAATGCTTCTGCCTTGAACGGACGATAAAGATGAACAGCTACTAAGCCGACTTTTTCTCCTTTTGCATTCAAGTAGTCAACAGTTTCTTTTATTGCTTCTGTAACAGAGCCCATCGCTATGATTACGCGGTCTGCATCTTCTGCTCCGTAGTAATCAAATAGACCATACTTACGTCCTGTAATCTTATATATCTCTGCAAGATATTTTTCTACAATTGCCGGAACTGCATCATAAAATTTATTTGCAGCTTCACGTGATTGGAAGTAAATATCATCGTTTTGGGCAGTTCCGCGAGTACCGGGATTCTCTGGATTCAAAGCTCTTTCTCTGAATTCTTTTACTGCTTTTTGATCAATAAGTGGAATTAAATCTTCTTGATTCATTTCTTCCACTTTTTGGATTTCGTGTGAGGTACGGAATCCATCGAAAATATTCATAAATGGAATTCGGGATTCAAGAGTAGCCAAATGAGGAACAGCAGATAAGTCCATCACCTCTTGTACCGAGCCGGAGAAGAACATAGCAAAACCTGTTTGACGGGCAGCCATTACGTCCTGATGGTCTCCGAAAATAGACAAAGCCTGTGCAGCCAAAGCACGTGCCGATACATGGAAAACGCTAGGTAAAAGCTCTCCTGCAATCTTATACATATTAGGAATCATCAGCAATAACCCTTGCGATGCAGTATATGTAGTCGTCAATGCACCTGCCTGTAACGAACCGTGAAGAGCACCTGCGGCACCTGCTTCGGATTGCATTTCCTGAACTTTGAGCACTTCGCCGAATATGTTTTTACGTCCGGCAGCGGCCCATTCATCGACATATTCTGCCATAGTCGACGATGGGGTGATAGGGTAGATCGAAGCTACTTCACTGAACATATATGAAATATGTGCAGCAGCCTGATTACCATCACATGTTAAAAATTTTTTTTGTTTAGCCATACTTTTAGTATTTGTTGATTACCTTCTTTAATTTAATTGACCTAGGTAGTTTTTATAGTCTTTTAAAATATTATTGATTTGGTTAATATAAAAAGCCAAATAGCCATAGAGGAATAATGTTCTTCTCACCTGCTTCCAGATTTCCAACAGCATAAAGCCATTCCGGCTTATTTTTACCTCTGCTTCGTTGACCTTCTATTTTAAATTTATATTTGTTCTCATTATCTTCTACAATAAACATTCCGCTTTTCGAAGCCTTTTTTAGTTTACTGTCGCTATGATGAATCTGATTATAAAAAAAAGTTTCTCTCAAAGCCTGATCTGCAATCGGAGTCATTTTGAGAGGAAACATCAGATTTGTATTATGCATATACACTAAATCCGGTTTTTTAGGAAACTCTTCTCCTTCGCGATAAAGCATATTTATAAGGCGTGCACTTCTTAAATATTCAAGATAGTTTGTTACAGTAGCTCTTGATATTTCACAATCTATGCTGAGTTGGCTGATATTTGGTTTACCCGGAGCTGACAGAGACAAGAGATACAGTAACTTTCTTAGTTTGGGCAAATAGGTCAATTCTATTTGTCTGATAGACAAAACATCGACCTCAAGCATCATGTTTACTGTTTTAAGTAAGTTTTCTGAAAAATTCTTCTTCTCCAAAAAGAATGGATAATAGCCGTGATGCATATATGGCCAAAGATAGTCCAAAGGATTTATCTGTTTACAGATTTCTTCCGCTATCTGCTGATGATTGGCTATAAGTTCTTCTAACGAATAGTGCTCGAAGTTTTTATTTAATAGTATATTGAGAAACTCTCTGAAAGAGAACCCTCTCAAGTTATATACACTGACAATGGAAGATAATTCCTCGTCTTCATCGAGCTTCATTACAGTAGAGCCTGTGAATACGATTTTGAGTTGAGGGTACAACTCATAACATTCTCTTAATTCTTTCGACCAGTTTGGGTACTTATATACCTGATCTAACAGCAATGTTTTACCTCCTCTTTCAACAAATTCTTTGGCAAAAGAAGTGATCGTTCTTACTGTAAAGTAGAATTGGTTTAGATTTATGTACAAACAATCTTTTTTATCCAAGTCAAAAAATTCTCTGGCGTACTGGAGTAGAAAAGATGTTTTACCTACACCTCTGGTTCCTTTTATCCCAATTAGTCGTTGGCTCCAATCAATTTGTTTCATCAACAGTCTGGGAATAAGCCCTTCGAGATGCTCAACCAAATACTTATGTGTCCGAAAAAATGGTTCCACTAAATTCATTGTATTAAACTCGACGAAGATACTCTTTTTTCACGGCATTGCAAAGTCTAGATAGCAATTTTAATCATTTTTTTGTCAAAAAAGAGGGTAGTTATAAATTGAATTATTATAACTATCACTAAAATAAGAATAAACAAAATATAAGGAAAGGCTATTTATAATAGAAAATTAATATAACCTAAGAGATACGATTGTAAAACTATTTGTAATATTTGCGATAAAGTTTTTCATACTCTTTTGTTGCTTTCACCTGTTTTATCCAAACGTTCATCGAGTCTAGTAAGATCGGCGATTTTTCACTGACAGCCCATGCTTCCAAGTGGGTAAATCCGATAAGAGTAGCATAGTCTATTTCCGGAATTGACTCAGAGACCTTGGAGGCTACAATTTCGTCACAAACAGCGTAGTCGATGTCTTTCGATGCTACAAGCATAGCCAACTGTTCGGCGCCGTATGTATCATCTTCTTTTATGAATATTGTATCTCCTATTTCGTGAGACAGATTCCTGATTCTGAGAATTGCTGGAGAATTAGTAGGTACATAGAGTGTTTTTTTTGCCAAGTCTAAATGACTTCGTAAAGGGGCTATCCCATCATTGAAATCTTTCTTACGTTGTATAAGTACCTGCCTGTTTTGAGATACAGGCTCAGTAAAGCGTAGAGATTCTCTAAGCTCGGAAGTTAACGGTATATTGCGTGCTAATACATCATATTTGCCCGTTTTCAGACCTTCAATACTTTTACTCAGATTTGCTTCGAGTAAAACTTCTACAGAGAGAGGGATGTGAGATTTTAAGAGCTCGATAAGATCATGATTAAATCCCGCAATTGTATCTCCGGACACATAATAGCCGATAGAATTATAATCTGTTACTATACGCAGTTTACCATCTTTTTCTATCTCGGCAAAATCTTTTGGAAATTGCTTTTTCCCCGAAAAAATAATCCATCCGATAGCAATTAGTAGCAGGCAGGATGATATTATGATAAATCTCTTGTTTTTCAACATATCTAATCAATTATTAAACTGCCAAGAAATGCCAAGTTTCAATATACGAGGATTTGCCGGATAACGATGTAATAAGAATGATTGAGAGTTGCCCATGCCTTCTGCAATATTGTACATCATCAAGAAGAAACGTGTATATTTGAGATGTAAATTTGCATAGGCTGTAACAATAGGGAAATTTCCTAGTTTCATCTCGTTTTGGTTATAAAACTGCATTGTTAACGGCTCATAGCCGGGCATATAATATGAAGTGTGATAATGAGCATCTACGCCTAACTGAAATGTCAGTACCTTCGCTATTTTGCTTGTTATATATACATTAGTGTACACACTCAATGTAGGCAAAGGAATGGCAACATCGTTAGTCGATTTTTGAAATACGACTTGGTTGTCCCAATGAAATATTCCTGCTTTGAAATCCTGATCGAGCCTGAAAGATACAACTTGTACATCGCTTGTTTCTTGAGCAATTAAGCGATCAGCACCGTAATATATGTAATTCTTGATAGTCTCTACTCCTCCACTTATTCTTGTCTTGGAGAAGGAGAACTCGGGTAAAGAAATTTCCCCACCGATGAATACTCTACGTGTATCGCTGAGGTTTTCATTCCAGTTCCAGTATTTGGAAGAGAAGTTGTTTCTTGTATATCCCGGGCTTATATTCTTTATATATGCATTTGCTTTTACTGACAGATTTTTTCCGAAGAGACCAATCATCGAAGTTATCTCTCCTTCTGCCCTGAAATCGGAGTTTAACATGTCCTTCTCCACTGTTGCTTTATACCTAAGATATTTTCCTTTCTCTTTAGATAAAACTCCTCCGATATTTAAAGCATTTTCGCTTTGCCTTTCATGCAGCCCGGGCAATCCTCCGGGAACAGAATACTTTCTCATATCATATTCAACAAAGGCTGTAAGCCCAAATTTAGTCCAACTGCGAAAGCCTTCATTCATAGCCAGAGCAAATGTGTTTTTGAATGAATAATAGGACATATAATCGTCTATATTCTGTACATATTTAGGATCCTTAATTAGTTCGTCAGAGAGGGTGTAAGGCAGATATAAATTGTCCATTTTTGCAAAATCAGACGTTATCCTTCTTCGTTGATCTGTATAGTGTGTAGTAAGTATTGCACTGGCAAGAGGTACATAATTCGGCTTTTTACGCCACGCAGTAACACTGTCGTTTACGGCATATTCTTCCATTTCGTTTCCTAAATCGTAGCGGTTGGTTACGTAAAGATGACGTCCTCTCATCTTGTTTTTTGTATTTTGCATTCTGGTAGGGATATCCAGCGTATTTCCTGAATACGACCGTTCCAATCTTACTTCGTCCGAATTGGGACGTGTTATGTATAGAGTATCACTTATCCCCCCATTTTCTATATTTGTAAAATTATTGTTATGCAGAAAGGCATGCATCTTGTATTTGTCTCCTATATAGCTGGCATAGAAATCATAACTCAATTGCTTATTCGAGAGAGAATTGTAAAACCCACGAGCGTAGACATAGTCAAAATCGACACCTACATTCAACTTCTTACCCATATTCATCGACATTTCTGCTTGAAAGCGGTTTTCGGCACTTTGTCCACCACCACCACTCTGATATTTTATATTTGAATATGGAATTTTGGTATTAAGATAATAATGGTCTTCCGGATTTTTGCGCCATAGATACATTGCATCTAAGAAACTAAAACGTGAAGGTTCAGGTCTTTCAAAGAATATTTTAGACTGAGCCGGAGAACCTACATTGCCAAGATATCCCATAGCAACACTGCGTCCGTCCACTAACATGCTTTGATGGAAACCATAGAGGAGAGTATCGCGTGGAACAAATATGCGTTCGCCTAGGCGCGGAGTTATTTTCCATGCGTATATGTTGGGCATATCTATTTTTGCAGTATCAATCTTGGTCTGGTTAACCGGAAGGTTCACCGAGTCAGGAG
>JBKEAL010000143.1:0-6384 GCA_047972195.1 Parachlamydiaceae bacterium | reverse complement strand
TCCACTTGGCTTCTTTCAAGAAGGCCGAGTATTACGTTATCTTGGTTTCACCCTGGTTTGGCATTTGATTGTTTTCAGGAAAGAGTAAAAACCCTGATCAGTAGTTTAGAGAAAGCTTCATCAAAAAACTTAATCAATTTGATGATGCTTTGTTATCCTGATTATGCGTTTTGCTATTTTGTGAAGTTTTTGGATTTATTAGTCGAAAATAAAAGCACAACCTTTCTTGATCATTATGATGTAGGATTTAAAGATCTGCTCACGATTATTTATAACTTAACCTCAAAAGGTTATGATGTGCCGGCTCTTTATGAAGCCCTTCAGACGGGAACGGATGTTGAAGATCTCATTGATAAAGCGTTTGAATCGGGAGAACATCATAAATTTAGGGCAGAAACTACGGATGATCTCATCGAATTTTCACGTAAGTTTTATAGTTGGCTGAAAAATACATTCAGAAATCTCCCAATAGATAATAAAGATATTTCTCCTTTTGAAGAGAAGAAATCGAAGAAAGTTGGCTCGCCATTAGGTGGCTTCTTTTTGCATTGCATGAAACACTATGGGGTTGAATGCAAAGAAGGTAGTATTAACGATTTAAGTTCCCTGAGCGTCTCCTTTGAAAAATTTCTCATTCTTTGCGATCTCGCAACAGCGAAAACCTATGTCTGTTTACCTGATAAGACGTATTTTCCGTTTTGAGTTTATATTAATTTAATTTTGATTTAAAATTAAATTAAGCATAGGTTGTAAATGAAAATAAGAAGAGTCAGAGAAAAAGCCATAGAATACATGCCGGTCGCAAGAGGCGGAACTAATTGGGCGATGCGCGGCGTTAAAGCGATAGCTAATATTTCCGTGAAAGGGGGCGGAAGTATCGTTCCCGTTGCAGGCCAAGTGGTTGCTATCGCTGGCATTCCATTTGCGATCTTTGAGATTCTCTTTCTGTTCAAAGAAGCTGTCCATATGAAGGGAAGAGCCAAGCTGATTCCTATACTTATGGGGCTTGGGAAAGGAGACGATATCGTCTTCGGGATTAGTGTGATAAAAGATCTGATCGGCAATGCTGTTTCGAAAGGAGCTTCTCTAACCACAGCCTTCACAACTGCTACGACTGTGATGAATGTCGCTGCCGTAGGCTTGATCGCCATCACAATAGCCATGGAATCGATTGGACTGTATTCGCTTTCCAAGCAGAAAAGAAAGTATTATGGTCTAAAAGAGTCCCAGGGCGAAGATGCGGCAATGACTTACTTAACAAAGAGCCGCGAAACCATGAAGGGGAAAAGGCGGATTTTTACTGTGCTTTCAGGAAAGCAGTCGAATTTGATCACAGATCTATTTAGTAAACAGATCAGCACTGAAAAGAAAGAAACAGTGGTGAATCGGATAGAAAGGCGGTTTTCCCATCTAAAAAAGACAAAGGCATTCGGTATCGCAATCGCTACACTTGCCATTTTAGGCGTATTGCTGCTCACGTTTTTACCTACGCCTCTTGCTCCTATCGGTTGGGCAGCATTGGGTCTAAGCGGTATTCTAGCTATTAGCCGCGTCATCCATTATTTCGTTGCACGCCATAAGTTCCATCAATATTTGCGGCAAGAAATTGCTTCTGCAGAAAAATAATGGCTAAATCCTTTAGAATGCATAGCATGAAGCGAACTCCACGCAATTTTGATGGGAAGGAATGCACAACGCACCACTTAGGCTCAATTTTACCCTCCATTATGCAAAAACTAGAGGCAAATTATAGCGATCGACCAGACCTTGTAGTCGCCGCGTGGCCGGATATCGTAGGGCGCAATTTAAGCCCAATGGCGCAAGCTAAGCGCTTCCACGAAGGAGTGCTTTTTGTCGAAGTAAAGAACTCATCTTTATATGCTCTTTTAACTCAACGGGATAAGGGAAAATTACTCCAGATTTTACGCCAAAAATTCCCCTCTGTTGAGATCCAAAATATCCAATTCAGACTCACGTAAAAAAAGTGCAATTCGGTCTTGTGATCGATTGCCTGAAAAGGTATAATCTAGTACTTAATCGCGTAGATCTTCTTCTCGCGTGAAGTGAAACGCATTTTCGGAGTGTCCAGATGATCACAAAAGAAAAAGAGGAGCCTTCCTTGACTAAGCATAAAGAGGCTGGCGGAAAAGAGTATACCGCAAGTTCCATCACAGTTCTAGAGGGATTGCAAGCGGTACGAGAGCGACCCGGTATGTATGTTGGGGATACCTCCAGCAATGGACTCCATCAGCTCGTCTACGAAGTAGTGGATAACTGCATCGACGAAGCAATGGCGGGCTTCTGCGATCTGATACTGGTTGTGATCAATAAAGACGGCTCTTGCACCATTGAAGACAATGGTCGAGGCATTCCGATCGGACGGCATGAAAAGGAATCTTTGAAGCACGGGCGTGAAGTTTCCGCTTTAGAGGTCGTTATGACAGTCCTTCATGCCGGAGGGAAGTTCGACAAGGACACTTACAAAGTGTCCGGAGGACTCCACGGCGTAGGCGTTTCCTGCGTCAACGCATTGTCGATCAAAATGATCGTACAAGTTTACAAAGAAGGAAAAATCTACGAAATCGAATTTTCTCAAGGAAAAGTGGTTAACCAGCTGAAAGTAGTAGGAGAAACAGACAAGCGCGGTACAAAAGTGACCTTCTGGCCCGATCCGGAAATTATGAATGTCACACAGTTCGACTACGACATTTTAGCTAAACGCTTCAGAGAACTTGCCTTCTTGAATAAAGGGGTGGCTATCCACTTTACAGATGAGCGCGATACCGAACGCGAACCGACAGTGTTCAACTACAGCGGCGGATTGGTCTCTTTTGTCGAATATTTAAACGAAAACAAACAGCCACTGTTCCCTCAGCCTATCTATTTTAGCGGAACCAAAATGGGCGATGACGCTCCGATCGAATTTGAAGTGTCGATGCAATGGAATGACGGTTACAATGAAAATATTCTCACGTACGTCAACAACATTGCTACGCGCCAGGGTGGAACGCACTTATCGGGATTTTCAACGGCTTTGACTAGAGTTCTGAACCAATACATCAAAAGCAACAACCTCTTGAAAAACGATAAGGTATCGATCTCTGGCGACGACATGAGAGAGGGCTTGACTGCCGTTATCTCCGTCAAAGTGGCAAATCCCCAGTTTGAAGGCCAGACAAAGCAGCGTTTAGGAAATAGCGACGTTGGATCGATTGTTCAACAGATCACCGGCGAGCAGTTGACCACCTATTTATCTGAAAATCCTCAAGTGTCCAGAACGATTGGCGATAAGGCGATTTTAGCTGCGCAAGCACGTGCAGCAGCGCAAAGAGCGCGCGAATTGACCTTGAGAAAGTCAGCTCTGGATAGCTCCAGACTTCCCGGAAAACTCGCAGACTGCCAGGAGCGCAATCCTGAGTTTTGCGAAATTTACATCGTAGAAGGGGACTCTGCGGGCGGTTCTGCGAAAATGGGCCGCGATCGAAGATTCCAGGCGATTCTGCCTATCCGCGGTAAGATCCTGAACGTCGAAAAAGCGCGTCTTGAAAAGATCTTGCAGAGCGAACAGATCGGCATCATGGTTTCCGCTTTAGGCTGCGGTGTGGGACGCGAGGCGT
The DNA here is from genome assembly GCA_047972195.1 of Parachlamydiaceae bacterium. Taxonomy (GTDB): domain Bacteria; phylum Chlamydiota; class Chlamydiia; order Chlamydiales; family Parachlamydiaceae; genus CAZSDA01. The sequence goes on along the minus strand of JBKEAL010000143.1, from coordinate 2,767 downwards.
TCAATTTGTCCAAGTTACGCTACCATAAAGTGATCATCATGACCGACGCCGACGTCGACGGCTCGCACATCCGCACACTGTTGCTCACTTTCTTCTACAGACACATGCCTCAGTTGATCGAAAACAACTTTGTCTACATTGCTCAACCTCCTCTCTATCGCGTAACGCGTAAAAAGCAGAGCCGCTACATCCACTCCGAAAAGGAGATGGACGAGTACTTGCTTGAGTTAGGCACAAGCGATCTGCATTTAAAGCTCGTTGAAAACGATAAGGTACTTTCCAGGGAAGAATTAAATGATGTGATCGACCTGATCCACGAAATCGAAGCGATGATTCAGAGAATTGAGCGCAAAGGCGTTCCATTCCGCGAATTCATGGCAGCGAAAAATGACAAAGGCGTTTACCCAAGATTCCAAGTTCATCTGGAAGATGAGATTCATTATCTCTACTCCATGGACGAGTTTGAAAGCATTCGGGCGCGCGACGAAGAGGCGCAGAGAAAAGCATTTGATCAAACATTGGCTTCCATCCCGCAGTCAGAAGTCACTGAAGAGATGAAAGTGTTCAAGCCAAGAAAGCTTCCTTTCATCGAACTCTACGACGATGGCGCTTTGATGGCCCTGGAGCAGCGCATTGGCGCACTGAAGATGACGATTGCCGATTACCTAGTGGCTTCAAAGCAGCTGTTTGAGATTTCCGATGAAAAAGGGCATAAGTACCCTTGCTATACGTTGAAAGAAGTGATCGATTTCTTGAGAGAAAATGGACGCGCCGGCATCGAGATCCAGCGCTATAAGGGTCTTGGTGAAATGAACGCAGACCAGTTGTGGGAGACCACGATGGATCCGGCTGTTCGTACATTGATCCGCGTGACGCTGCCCGATGCGATTGCTGCAGACCATATGTTCAGCATGCTGATGGGCGAGGAAGTGCCTCCAAGGCGTGCTTTTATTGAAAAATTCGCTCTATCCGTTAAGAACTTAGATATTTAAGGCCAAGCTATGTCATACACCGAAAATGAAATGATTGTCCCGCGTAATGTGGAGGATGAGGTCAAAGATAGCTATTTGCGCTATTCGATGTCTGTCATCATCTCCCGTGCGCTTCCCGATGCGAGGGATGGATTAAAGCCTTCCCAGCGACGCGTGCTTTACGCCATGAGGCAGTTGAATCTAACTCCCGGGGCCAAGCATAGAAAATGCGCCAAAATTTGCGGCGACACCTCCGGAGATTACCACCCACACGGCGAACAGGTGATCTATCCGACACTGGTGCGTATGGCGCAAAATTGGTCGATGCGCTACACGCTGGTCGACGGACAGGGTAACTTCGGCTCGGTTGACGGCGACCCTCCGGCTGCGATGCGTTATACGGAAGCGCGTTTGACCACCTCTTCTGTGCAGCTGATGGAAGATCTGGACAAGGATACAGTCGATCTCACACCGAACTACGATGAGACGAAAAAAGAACCGACTGTATTCCCATCCAAGTTCCCGAACCTGCTTTGCAACGGATCTGCCGGTATTGCCGTTGGTATGGCAACCAACATTCCACCGCATAACCTTTCAGAGCTCATTGAAGCGACATTGATGCTTCTGGACAATCCTCTAACGACGATTGAAGAGCTGATGCACGTGATGCCGGGGCCAGATTTTCCAACAGGCGGCACCATCTGCGGCTACCGCGGCATAAAAGAAGCTTCCCATAGCGGGAAAGGCAAGATCATCCTGCGAGGAAAAATCCACGTCGAGGATATCGAAGAATCGCAAGAGCGTCAGCGCTTAGTGATCGACGAGATCCCGTACGGCATTAACAAGTCTCGCTTGATCGAACGCTTTGCCGAATTGGTTAACGAGAAGACGATTGGCGGCGTATCTGACCTCCGCGATGAATCCGACAAGAGCGGGATGCGCATTGTATTAGAGTTGAAGAAAGGGGAGATCCCGGACGTTACGATCAATCAGCTCTACAAATTCACCGACATGCAGATCACATTCGGCTGCATCATGCTGGCTCTCGATAAAGGGTTGCCACGCGTCATGAACTTGAAGCAGCTGATCCACGCGTGGGTTGAGCACCGCATCGAAGTTGTACGCCGCAGAACGCGTTTCGAACTCGCAAAAGCGGAAGCGCGCGCTCATATCCTGGAAGGTTACCTGATCGCAATCGACCACCTCGACGAAGTGGTGAAGTTGATCCGCGCAAGCAGCAACCGCGAAGAGGCAAAGACTGAATTGATCAGCCGCTTTGCCTTGTCTGAAAAGCAAGCAATCGCTGTGCTCGACTTGAGATTATACCAATTGACCGGTCTTGAGTTTGATAAGATCAACGAAGAGTACCAAGATCTGATGAAGAAGATCGCTTACTACAAAGAAGTGTTGGCGAGCGAAGCGTTGGTCAGAGGCATCATCAAGGAAGAACTCCTCGATGTGAAAAAGACCCACAAAGGCGAACGCGTCACTCAGATCATCGCTCATGAAAATGAGATGAGCATGGAAGATCTGATCCCGAACGAACAGGTCATGATCACCATCTCTAACGACGACTACATCAAGAGAATGCCGGTCGGGATGTTCCGCGAACAGAAAAGGGGAGGCCAGGGCGTCTCCGGCATGCAGTTTAAGAAAGACGACGATGCGATCAAGAGCCTTTATGTTGCGAATACGCACGACTATCTGATGATTTTCACGAACTTAGGGCGCTGCTACTGGCTAAAGGTGTGGCAGATCCCGGAGTCCGGCAGAAAAACGAAAGGAAAGCCGATCAT
>JBKEAL010000125.1:0-11681 GCA_047972195.1 Parachlamydiaceae bacterium | reverse complement strand
GATACCAATTGGGTGTCCGATTACTTCGCTTTTTTGGTGAACCCCGGCACTGGTTCGCTGGATTTTTGGAGAGTAAACAGCACTGCCACTCAAGGGTTTAGAATGTCTAGCTGGGACATTTGGCTCAACGGAAGCCGCAAAGATCGGTCGTGGGGTTTTTATACAAAACTTCATGAATACCGATTGACTTAAATCAAACGATCTATTAAAAATGATGCGTAATTTGTTATTTTCACACTGCGGAGTTCCCATTATGAAATTGAAAAGAGGCTTGTTGTCTCTATTGGCATTTTTGAGTTTGAGCGTTTATGGCTTTGCCCAAGACGGTCAAGACACCGACAGCCACAATGAAGAGCTGAATGAAAAGGATTTTGTCGCGCTACGCGAATATTTGAAGACTAAACGCGAAATTCCTTTGGAAGAAAAAGACGAACACCTTTCGATCAGCGGCGACGTGCGTTTTGAATGGCGCCATATGAATGAATCGCAAAGCGGCAATTCTCTTCGCGGCGGAAAGAAAGCCAATCCATTTACCGGGATTGCGATCTCAAGAAATGACTTTGACTGCGAATTCAACCTCAAATTTGACTACATTCTCGACAAGACTTGGGCGGTAGCTCATCTTCAATACGACAACTCTGCAGGTGTTGATTCGCAAGACATCATTTGTCAAGATGACCGCGAAGGCTTTTTTGGAAGTGGACGGTGCGACGACCTCTGCTTGAAAAAGGCGTACTTCGGTTACAGCTTCTGGGACAATCCTTGCTCCAGATTTGATGTCGAAATCGGCAGAAGAGGCAACCTGTACTACGTATTCGATTCCCGCGTGCAGTTCTTGAGCCGCCTGGATGGTATTGTGTTTAAGTATGAGGCGAGCTCTGATCTTATGCGCAAGTACTATGCAAAATTGGCAGGCTTTGTTGTCGACGAGCGCGTGAACCACTTCGCATGGGCAACAGAAGTGGGTGCTATTGACATCATGGAGTCCGGTTTTGATTTGAAGTACTCATTCATCGACTGGATGCCTCATGCTAGAGGCCGTTGCGGCAAGATCATCTGTAAAGATAAAAATATTCCTCCGGTTTTCAGAAACAAAGCAAAATACATCCACGATCCGTTGGCGTTCCAGTTTTATGTTTCGCAATGGACAGCGGCATATAATTTTGATCCGGAATGGTTCTGCAGCGTACCTGTAAAGGCGTATGGCGCGTTCTTGATGAACCATGGCAGAAAGTATGCCAAGGTGTACAAAGGCACGAACATTGTGGCAACTCCATTTAATGAAGATCTTTATAAGAAGAAAGGCAAGCCTACAACGAATATTAAGGCAAACCTTGGCTGGTACGTGGGTGTCCTCATTGGTGAAGTAGAGAAGGAAGGCGACTGGTCTGTGGAAGCGCAATACCAGTATGTCGAAGCGCTCTGCATGCCGGAAATGGATGAAGCGGGCATCAGCCGCGGCAACGTCTTGGGCGAAAGCTTTACGCAAACTGGCCGTGGGTTTACGAACTACAAAGGCTGGAAAGTGGAAGCTCTCTATGCGATCACCAACGAGCTATCTCTCGATGCGATCATAGAGGCTTCAAAAGAAGCTAACCGACGCCTTGGCGGACGCCATCGCTACTCAAAAGTTGAATTGGAAGCGATCTACGCATTCTAGTCCATACCTTAAGCCTTTCCTTGAGCACGCTTGAGGAAAGGCTTTTTCGTCTTGTTAAATAATCGATCTGTTTCTACATTTGTCATTGAATTTCTAATAAGGAATCAATAATGACAATAGCACCCACGAGAAATCGCTGTCTTCAAGCCTTTTACCCTCAAGGTTTAAATTCGGAAGATCGGCAAACGCGTCGCTATGCAATCATTCAACGGGCAGTCGCTCATAATATTCAGAATGGAGCCTTAGCTTTTGCGGCTGGATACGCAACGTTTTTGTATAACGATCCATACCGAAGTAGAGATGAGTCTTTGCCCTATCTGTTATACGTCACTGCTGCAGCGGGAGGTACCGTTGTGGTGGCGGTGAACATTAAGCAAGCAAGACGATTGTTTTTAAGAAGAGAGGATGAACCATCCTGGGTGATCGATTCGCTGTATGCGACTGCAACTGTCTCGGGAAGCGTGACATTGGCGCTAGGGGTGCTTTTATTAAAAGTGCAACAAATTGCCGATACAATTTTTCAGCTAAACCAAAACTTCTCCGATACCTACTCAGCGGCCCAAAAGGCAAATGATGCGCAAAGGTATGAATGCTATCAGGAAGTTTTCGATCGACGCTATAATTTCACATTAGATTCTTGCACTGTCTGTGATTTGCCTCAAAATTTATCTGTGCCTCTATTTTATCATGCAAAGCCTGTCGACTGGTTTCCTCAGGTTGTATGTGAGCCTATCTCTTCAAATAACAGAATATTGTGGGAGAGGATTCACAACATTTCAGTAGATGCAGATAGTGAGGAATGGCCCTGTGGAGATGCCTATTTTCTAAATGAGCTTGATGATCGAAGCGAATACCAACTGATGTTGTACATGTCGAATGCCTTGGGAGGTCTTTATCCTCCAATGGAGGTTTGGGAGCTTCCAGATGAAGATAATGACGATAATTGCAAATTGCTATACGCAAAGGGAATTAGAAAGGGCGAGCCAGATCATACTCTTTGCCTTTTTGGCGATGCGAAGGCAGGACTCTGCACAACTGGAGAGTGGTTGAATTATTCCGCAGCCTATTTAGCTAATACAGAGAGCATCGTCTTCCCTGAGTATCACCATTACTCTCTCCCAGGCCAAGTGCAAGATCTGCTTTATAATCGACGCCTTGAGATGCAGTTTGCCTTCAGCGGCCCTGTGCTCTTCTTTTCCCTAGTTGGCATCATCGGACGCTATTTTACCAGCAAATATTGCCACTCCAACCGCCCTAGGGAAATTCCAGTAGAAATGGTAAGACTCAACGAAGAGGATGGTTGAAATCCAATATCCAACCCCCCCTCTGTGATCTCTGTCTCGACTTTAGGATTTTTTGACATGAAAAAAAGCAAGATAGGCAGGATCCGCCTTCGGCGTGCAGGATGCAAACAACCAACTAACCAAGCAAATTATTGCAACTAGGGAGATGAAGAGATTTCAAGATCCTGATTTGGGCTTTAATGACTACCCCATCGCAGACCTCATCCTGTAAGCCGAAGGCGGATCCTGCCTATCCTGCTATTTTATTATTCAAAGTTCGGCTCAAATGACGAACTTGGAAAATAGGATCTTGAAAGACTAATGCATAGTGCAGTGCCTGCTTAATAATTCCTAAAGTCGAGTCACCGGGCTCTGTGGTTATTATCTTTAAAAAGTTGTGGGTAAAAGCGGGGTCAAAGCCCCGCTGATAGTGTATTAGCTGTTAAGAAATTGAGTAAACTGCTCTTCGAGCTGAGGGCGAATCTCTTCCAATCCTTTATTGGTTAATACGCGTTCTTTAGCCTCGTTGAATCGATCCAGCTGGCCGGCGAATTCAAGTAGTTGTACGTTCGTGGTATTTTCTTCGATGCCAGCACTCCAGATTTTCTTCATGGCTCTTGATAAAGCATCGAGGAATAATCCATGCGCGCTAAGAGCTTTATCCAGTGGCGAATCTCCAAGTCGATCTATACCACCAGCATAGTTTTCGACTACATCAATCATATGCACCTTATTCGCCTCTCTGAGAGGATTGGGGACTTGGGTTGCAGGCTGAGGGGCTGCTAGGGCTTGTTGCGGAATTGGCTGAGGTTGAGCTGGAATTGATTCAGAGCTGGAAGCTTCTTCTGATTCGGATTCGCTGCTGGATTCTTGATAAGCAGGCTCCGGTTGAGCTGCGATTTTTGCCTTTTTTACTGCATCTTTTACATGATCAACCGTAACAGCCAGAGCAATACACCCTCCGATGAAGGCAATCACTACCAATGGAGCAGTAGGAGGGAAAAATAAGCTTAAGGCAAGAAGGTCTGCAACTATAGCAATCGCTGCGAGAGCAACGGCTGTGATTTTTAAGGTACCCTTTACTTTAGGGTTATGAAAAAAATCTTTTACCGGGTTAGTTCTGACCGCTTGTTCTACTGACTGCATAAAACTCCTCTTATTAATTTAAGATTAATTGTAGCATTATTAAACAATTTTTGTCAACTAATTTTTAAATTAACTATCGAAGAAGTCAATAAACTGCGCTTCTAACTGAGGGCGGATCGCAACCAATGCTTCATCGCCTAATATGCGGTCCTTAATCTCATTGAATCGATCCACTTGCTCTATGAATTCAAGCATTTGAATATTGGTTGAATTTTCATCGGAACCAGCCCTCCATAGTGTTTTCAGGGATCCTGATAATCCATGAATGAATGCTTCATGCGTCCTTAAAATTCTATCTGGTGGCAAATTACATAGTCGGTCAATAGTACCAGCATAATTCTCAAATGTAATCATCATGTGCTCTTTATTCACTTCTCTAAGAGCGCGTTGCATAGCTTGCGCATCACAAAGAGGCTGTAGAACCGGCTGAGGGAGAGGAATCTCTTGTTGTACTGGTCGTGGATTCTGTGGTTGGGCGGGAGGTCTTAAGGCTTTTTTTACCTTATGAATGGTTACAGCCAGGACGATACTTCCAATGACGAGTGCAATACCTACCAATGGAGACGCAAGGGGGAAAAAGAGGCTCAGGGCAATGAGGCCTGCGACGGCGGCGATCGCTGCGAGGGCGACGGCTGTGATTTTTAAAGCGCCCTTGGTTTTTGGTTTCTGGAAAAACTCTTTTACCGGGTTAGGTCGGACTGCTTGAGCTGCCGGTTGCATTATTATCCTTCTGTGGTGGCTGTCTTGCTGGGTTCTTTCGCACGGCCCCAGAGAGGAAGCAGGACGAGAAGGAGGATGAAGGCTGAGATCATCAGGAAGACAAACGCTCCGCTCCAACCGGTGCGGTCGATGATCAGGCCGATCGGGTAGCCGGAGACGGCAGCGCCGATGTAGGCAACCCAGCCGACAAATCCGTTGGCGGTGGCTGCAGCTTTTTTATCGCACAGCTCTGAGGCGGCGATACCGATGAGCATCTGTGGACCGAACACCATGAATCCCATCAGGAAGATGGCAATCCAGTCGAGCACGAGATAACCATGCGGCACGAGCCAGAAGAAAACGACGGAAGCAAAAATTCCCGCAGCGTAGAGGACGCACACTGGCGTTCTTCTTGCGGAGAAGAATTTATCTGAGATGTAACCGGCGGATAGGCAGCCGAAAAAGCCTCCCGCTTCAAAAAGCGAAGACGTTCCGCTGGAACCGAGAGCGCCGTACCCCTTCACTTCATAAAGGAATAATGCCGTCCAGTCACCGATCCCCATACGCAAGACGTAGACGAAAAAGTAGGCGACACCCAGCAGCCAAATGATGGGGTTGGATAACACGTTCCAGAGAAGTTCTTTGGTTGTGGCTTCTTGAGAGACGGACGATTTGGGCGCTACGTCATTTCGATACGTTTCAATCGTGGGCAAACCCATCGATTGCGGCGTGTCTCTTAGGCGATTGATCAGGAAGAGTGCGCCGACAAAGCACATCACTCCCGGAATGAACATCCCTGCGCGCCATCCGTAATATTGCAGAGCAAAGCCGACGATCCAAGGAGTTACAAAGGCACCCAAATTGTGGGCAACGCTTGTAGCCGACCACCACGATCCACGCTCCGAATGAGAGTACCAGTTAGTGAGCGTGCGTGCGCAGGCCGGCCATCCAAACCCTTGAAACAGACCATTGGCCCCCCAAAATAGGATAAACAGTCCAAGAGAGCTAGACAAACCGAAGAAGATGTTGCATAAGCCCGTTAAAAAGAGTCCAAGCGCCATAAAATAGCGAGGGTTGGATTTATCGGCCAAAACGCCGCTGATGAACTTGCTCATTCCGTAGGAAATAGAGAGAACGCTACCCAAAATCCCAAGTTCGCTTTTTTCAAATCCTAGATCGGCAATCAAGCCGGGCATAGCAAAGGTGAAACTTCTTCTGGAAAAATAGTAGAAGGCGTAACCGATGAGCATCGAGTAGAAAATGCGGTGGCGCCAGTACTTATACGTCTTGTCTACTTTCTCTGTGTCAGCGATCGCCTCAATGTGGGGCGCTGGGTGGAATATTCTTAAGATTGCGTCTAAAACCAAAACAACCCCCGTTCAAAGTATTAAGCTACAATTTTAATGGAAAAGGCGAAAAAAATCAAGCCGTCTTAATCTGAAAGTCGAAATAAATGCTTGATATTCAATAGAATATAGGGGGACGACAGACACTTGCATCTTAATTCCCGAGCCATGGCCTGAGCATCTTCGATCACATCCTGCCCCAAAAGCGGAGACACAAAGTGCACTTCATCCAGATCGTGATGGGTATTGAATCGGACAAAGAGTGCAATCTTTTTAAGATGCGCAGGCGACGCAGTCAAGCTCGATCTTAAATGCATGTAGTCAGCATCTTTTTTTAGCTCTTTTAAGGTCAAATCCTCATCCGGCGGAATGATCCAATCTTCAGAGGGCGTCCCGGGAACGATCGACATTTGTACTTTTTCGTCTATTGCTTCCCAACGTTCTTCCTTTAATCGGCGGAATTGTTCAAGAGATTCCAAAAAATGATCAATCGACGTCAGATCTCTCGATTTATTTCTCCACATTGCAGCTATCCCCATCTTATGATAACCTACCCATATCAAACATAAGGATAACTATGCAATTCTGGATTTTAATCCTCCTCGCCATCACTCTGCCATTGGCCTATTTTGCGCTGACAAAAAAAGCAGAAAATTCACCAACCGTCGTCATTCTCCTTGGCGCGCCAGCTTCCGGCAAAGGCACTCAAGCGGTTCAGCTAGCTGAATCTTTAAAAGTCCCCCACATCTCCACAGGAGATCTTTTCCGCTACAACATCTCCCAAAACACCGAACTTGGTAAAAAAGCGAAAAGCTTCATCGACCAGGGAAAACTTGTTCCGGATGATCTAGTAGTCGAAATGGTATTCGACCGCATCAAGGCCAAAGATGCCGCTAACGGCTACATTCTCGACGGCTTCCCACGAACGATCTTCCAAGCGGACGCTCTCGGAAGCAAACTGCCTGCCAACACAAAGCTTTTTGTCCTTAACCTCGATGTATCAGACGACACAATCGTCAAACGTGCGCTCTCCAGAAAACGCTCTGACGACACTCCCGAAGTGGTTAAAGAGCGCCTGCGCACCTACCATGAACACACGGCTCCCCTTCTCGATTACTACCAAAAGAAAGGGTTGCTCAAGAACATCGACGGAGAAAAATCTCCTGAAGAAGTAGGCACTGCACTAAAGCAAGCACTTAAATAAGTATTTGAGCCATGGTATCTTTGTGCCATGGCTCTTCAAAAATTGAATTCTCTGTTAGATTTCCATTATGAGCATCCCTACAGGCCGGCAGTATGCCTACAGCTTTTCCTGTTTTGGCGAATATCCTGCCGATTTCTTTCGGGAAACGATCGGCTCACTTTTTTATTCACTTTTCCAGAACAGCTTTGAACCATCTCGAGAATCCCCTTTTGCGACACGGTTAAAAGAGGTAAAAACCACTGTTTCCAATGAAACGTCCGGCAGTGCCTATTCCCAAATCAAGGCGAAAATCGTCAACGCCAATAGCGCAAGAGACTTGTTCGGCATACCCGCCGGAGATCGATTAGATCGCAGCACGATCCTGAAGGTCTATCGTAAAACGGTAACCTTAGTCCATCCGGACAAGAATCCAAATAATGAAATGGAAGCTTCTCTTCTTTTTCACTGCGTCCAAGAAGCTTATGAGGAACTTAATACAGATATGGAAAGATCAGCGACACAACCTGAGCACTTCCTCGGCAATCTGCTTGTTTTCGTCAACTGCTGCAACTCCAATCGCAACAGATGATGACGGGCTATGGATCAGCTCATGACTTCCTGTCTTCAATCCAACGGCGCCTGCATTCTTTGTCTGATCGAGCTTCCAGCCACACCATCCCATCTTTTGCACGATCTTTTCGCGAATGAATGAAGCATTCTCTCCAATGCCGCCAGAGAAAAGCACCGCATCGACGCCGCCTAAAACCGCCATGTAAGCGCCTGCATATTTCACAGCTCTGTAGCAAAACAGTTCGATGGCAGATTGAGCTCTGTCATCCTTAGAATTTAAGAGCTTTTCCATGTTGCCGGAGATACCTGACACTCCGAGAAGGCCCGATTGGTTATTCAGGAGCTCCATCGCCTCTACAGGACTCATTCCGCCCTGATTGCACAGCTGCTCAACCACCCCTGAATCAACATCGCCCGCTCTCGTCGCCATCACTAGCCCTTCAGCGGGAGTAAAACCCATCGACGTATCCAGGCAGCGCCCTCCACGGATCGCAGACATCGAACAGCCATTGCCTAGATGAAATGTGATGAGTCTTTTATTCTCGCTCCCGCCCATTTTTTGTGCGTAGGTTTGCCACAGATACGCATGGGCAATCCCATGAAAACCGAACCGTCTGATGCCTAACTTTTTTGCTAGCTCCCAAGGCAACGCATAGTACGCAGCTTCTTGCGGTATGTCATGATGGAAAGCTGTATCGAATACCACTACTTCAGGAATGCCCGGAAAACGCTTTTGACAGGCTTTAATCCCCTCAAGACAAAAAGGGTTATGCAGTGGAGCAAGTGGAGATAGCTCTGTTAATTGATGTAGAGTCTCTTCCTGGACGAGTTGACTCTTCCAAAACTGCTCTCCCCCATGCACAAATCGATGCCCAATTGCTTGAATGCGCACAGGATCGATGCCGCCTTTTTCGATCAACTTTTGAAGAGCTTCATCGACATTTTGCTGCTGGAGCTGCAGATCGAATACACGCTCCATTCCAAAGGAAAAGAGAGTGCATTTAACCGAGGAGCTTCCGCAGTTTAAAGCTAGAATCAACGCATCATTCACGAAGTCCATTTCCAATTGCGGATTTCCGGAAGGTCATTGCCATACTCTTCAATGTAATGCTTATGCTCCAGGAGCTTGCTTAAGAGCTGGTCTTTGATGTAAGGACAGATTGCCGACAGATGCGGCACTCGCTCCACAACATCCATCACCAGGTGGTAGCGGTCCAGGTCATTTAACACTGTCATGTCAAATGGTGTCGTCGTCGTGCCCTCTTCCTTGTAACCTCTCACGTGGAGGTTGCCGTGGTTATTGCGCTTGTATGTCAAGCGATGGATTAACCATGGATAGCCGTGGAAGGCAAAGATGATCGGCTTGTTTTTGGTGAAAATTTCGTCAAATTCAGTATCTGAAATGCCGTGTGGATGCTCGCTAGGTGGCAAAAGCGTCATCAGGTTGATCACGTTGACAAACCGGATTTTGAGGTCCGGTAAAAAGGCTTTCAGCAATTGCACGGCTGCCAACGCTTCTTGAGTGGGCACATCCCCTGCAGAAGCAATGACGACATCCGGTTCATTGCCTAAATCGGTGCTTGCCCATTTCCAGATGCCTAAACCCTTAGAGCAATGCTTGATCGCTTCATCCATCGGCAAGTATTGCAGAGCGGGATGCTTTCCGGCCACGATCACATTGATGTAATTTTTACTGCGCAAACAGTGGTCTGTAACGGAAAGCAGCGTGTTGGCATCCGGAGGTAAATAAACGCGGACCACTTCGCCTTTCTTGTTGACCACATGGTCGATAAAACCTGGATCTTGGTGCGAAAAGCCGTTGTGGTCCTGACGCCAGACGTGCGAAGTCAAAAAGTAATTCAAAGAAGCGATCGGCCTTCTCCAAGAGATATGCCTTGTCGCCTTCAACCACTTGGCGTGCTGGTTGAACATCGAATCGACAATGTGGATAAAGGCTTCATAGCAGGAGAAGAAGCCATGCCTTCCGGTCAAGAGATAGCCTTCCAGCCATCCTTGGCACATATGCTCGCTTAGGACTTCCATCACCCGTCCATCTGCCGACAAATGATCGTCGCCCGGAATCGTGTGTGCGGCGAAGGCGCGATTGGTCACTTCAAAAAGCGCCCCTAAGCGATTCGACGCCGTTTCATCCGGCCCCATGACGCGGAAATTGCGCGTTTTCAAGTTTAACTTCATCACATCGCGCAAGAAACCGCCCAATGCCTTAGCTGATTCTGCCGTAACAGTGCCCGGAGAGGGAATTTCAAGCGCATAATCGCGGAAATCGGGCATGCGCAACTCTTTTAACAGCAGGCCGCCATTGGCATGAGGATTCATCCCCATCCTTCGATTGCCTTTTGGAGCCAGTTCTTCTAACTCATGCTTCAGTTTGCCGGTCTCATCAAACAGTTCCTCTGGGCGGTAGCTCTTCAGCCAATCCTCAAGCAGTTTTAAATGCGCAGGATTATCTGTCGTATCGGAAAAAGGCACCTGGTGGGAGCGCCATGAGCCTTCCACTTTCTTTCCGTCGATCTCTTTCGGGCCGGTCCATCCTTTAGGCGTCTCCATAATGATCATCGGCCATTGTGGCCTAGCCGCATTGCCCTTAGAGCGTGCCTCTAGTTGGATGTGCTTGATTTCGCCGATCACCTGTTCCAAGGTCTCTGCCATTTTTGCATGCATCGTTTCAGGATCGGAACCGGAGACGAAGTAGGGTTTATAGCCATAGCCGATGAACAAACTTTCCAGTTCACTGCGGTCAATGCGGGCCAAAATGGTCGGATTGGCGATTTTGTATCCGTTGAGGTGCAGGATAGGGAGAACAGCGCCGTCTATCACGGGATTCAAGAACTTATTAGAGTGCCAGCTCGTCGCCAATGGGCCGGTTTCAGCTTCGCCATCTCCAACTACAGCACAAACGATCAGATCGGGATTGTCAAATACAGCTCCAAATGCATGAGTCAATACATAGCCTAGCTCTCCGCCCTCGTTGATCGAGCCGGGAGTTTCAGGAGCTGCATGGCTTGGGATGCCTCCCGGAAAAGAAAATTGCTTGAATAGGCGCCGCATCCCCTCTTCATCTTGAGTAATGTCGGGGTAACATTCCGTATAACTGCCTTCAAGATAGGTGTGTGCAACCACTGCCGGACCGCCATGGCCGGGACCTGCCATGAAAATCATATCCAGATCGTGCTCTTTGATTACCCTGTTCAAGTGAACGTAGATAAAATTCAATCCCGGCGTTGTTCCCCAATGGCCTAAAAGACGCGTTTTCACATCTTCTTTGCACAAAGGAGTCTTCAGCAGCGGATTGTTCAGCAAAAAGATCTGCCCAAAGGACAGATAATTGGACGCTCTCCAGTAGGCATCGATATTTTTGATTTCTTGGGAAGACAAGGGGGCAGCAAGTAATGTTGTCATACTTGCTACCAATAAGATAAAACTTAAGTGATGTCAAGTAAATCTACTGTAGACATCACTAAAGCTATAGCTTCTCTCACTTTTCTTTCGTTCACTCTTTGTCTGACTTGAGTGATCATTCCGACAATGTCCAATGCGAGACACACAGGGATCCCCACGATGCTTCCACAGAGAATGCCTCTTAGAACGGCCATCGATTTTCCCGTTTTATTCTTGAAGTCCTGATGTAGCATAATGGAAATAGAATAAATGACCCCAACAATAGGGATAGAAAGTATCAATTTCGCCCTATTTGCTGTAGCTCTATCTCTCCATACATAGTCTCTGAACAGTGGCCGGTTAAGAGTAATGCCAAAACCGGCATTAAACCTTTC
>JBKEAL010000089.1:0-1676 GCA_047972195.1 Parachlamydiaceae bacterium | reverse complement strand
AAAGCAGCGATTAAAGAGATGATTATTCCATCGCTTCTTCCTGTATTAGCTCCTGTTGCAATCTACGCCTTGATCCATGCAACTGTTGGACAAGAGCAAGCATTCATCACTTTAGGATCGATGCTGCTTGGTATTGTTGTAACAGGTATTTTCGTTGCACTCTCAATGACGAGCGGTGGCGGAGCTTGGGACAATGCCAAGAAATTGATCGAAGAAGGCCACTTTGGCGGAAAAGGATCTGAAGCCCACAAGTCAGCCGTCACAGGCGACACAGTCGGCGATCCATATAAAGACACAGCCGGCCCTGCGATCAACCCAATGATCAAGATTGCAAACATCGTCGCCCTATTGCTTCTCGCAATCCTGGCGCACTTTTTTGCAGCATAACGCTTGACATAAGGCCCACACTTAAGTTATAGTGTGGGCCTGTTGCTCTTTGCAGAGCACTGCATCCTGCTTGGATGGTGAAATGGTAGACACTAGAGACTTAAAATCTCTTGGGAGCAATCCCGTGCCGGTTCGAGTCCGGCTCCGAGCATCAGTTTTCTCACTTTATAATTTGTTCTGAAGTCCCATCTAGCGACTGTTGTCGCTCAGCAAGGTTAACAACCTTGCTTTCACTCCGCCAGCCGCTATCTAGAACTCCATAACAAATTATAAAGTGAGAAAACTGATGCTCGGAGCCGGCTCCTCGCAGCGTTTGAGTAGAAGAAAAAGAAAACGATGTTTAAGATAACGAGATAAGAGTAGAGGGGGGGAAGTGTTAAAGAACAGTTTAGGGGGATTGGTTTTGGGTTTTATGATGCTATCAGGGGCTGAGGTTGTTGTAAGGCCATTGACTGTGGATGATTGGGAGGAGTTTCGCGATCTGCGGCTCAAGGCTCTTGCTGAGGAACCAAAAGCCTATGGGATCTCTGCAGAAGATGAGGCCGGGAAATCTGAAGATGAATGGAAGGGCATGTGCGATGAGGGGAAATGGTTCTTTGTGGCTCAGCACGAAGGGAAGTTGGTTGGCATGCTCGGAGCCGTTGAGCTCTATGGCAGCTTCATGCGGCATCAAGTAGAAATCTGTAGTGCCTATGTAGAGCCCTCGTATAGAAGACAAGGTGTTTTGAGTAGGCTGTATGAAGGTTTAAGGGTAGAGCTACAAGAGGTTCCTCATCTCGAGCAGATGATAGTTTGGGTCACCCTGCACGAAACCCAAGTAAATAAGCCAGCATTTGAAAAATTTGGCTTTAAATTAGCAGGAACATTGTCCAAGACCGTCAAGTTCGAAGACGAGTATTATGATTGTTGCTGGCTTGAAGCTCCCTTAAAATCCCACTTCTAGAAAATTTTTCGGGCTTCACAAAGAATTCTCTCTTTCTAGAGGCTATCTTGTCAACGGCTTATGCAAATTTTACGTGTCCGCCATCATTATAGATTTAAAAAATTTTCAAGTTTTATTTTTTCTGGGGCATCTTCATTTTCTACCCCAAACCAAAGATTGTCTACGTAATGAATATGACCTGTTTCTAATTGAACAGTAGTGACCATTCCGGATTCTTCGAGTGTTTCTATATTTTGATGCTGAGCTTTTTCTATGGCTCTTTTCATACGAGCCAGAAAACTTTCACAGCCCTTTTCCTGTGCAATGAAAACTTTTCCTTTGATATATTTCATTTTTTCTTTGTTAT
>JBKEAL010000130.1:0-14485 GCA_047972195.1 Parachlamydiaceae bacterium | reverse complement strand
CTGCTTTTGTAAGAAGGTCAACTGCTCGGCCATAATCCGGGCGTGCAGTTCCTGCCATCAAACCAGGGATTTCTTTGAACTGTCTTCGCACTTCAATAACTACAGAACCTGCAGCTCTTCCGACAGCCATCATGCTCATACCGCCGAAGAGGTAAGGAAGCATGCCGCCCAGGAATAACCCTACAACGACATACGCATCTTCTAGGGAAAAGCTAATTTTCATTGCTGGGAAGTAGTAACGGAGGTCTTCAATGAACGCTGAGAAGAGCACGATCGCAGCAAAACCTGCGGAACAAATGGCGTAGCCTTTTGTCACAGCTTTAGTTGTGTTGCCGACCGCATCGAGAGCATCCGTTGTTTTACGCACTTCTGAAGGGAGTTGAGACATTTCAGCGATACCGCCAGCATTGTCTGTAACAGGCCCATAAGCATCTAAAGCTACAACCATACCAGCAAGCGCGAGCATCGTTGTTGCAGAGATCGCTACGCCAAAGAGACCAGCATTTTGGTAGGAAACCAAAATTCCGCCGCAGATGACGATCACAGGCAGCGCTGTCGCTTCCATTGAAACGGCAAGGCCTTGGATGATGTTGGTTCCATGGCCGGTTACAGAAGCAGATGCGATGCTTTTTACAGGGCGGTAGTGGGTCATTGTGTAGTACTCGGTGATCCACATGATGAACCCGGTCGCTGCAAGACCTGTTAGGGCGCAGTAGAAAAGGTTCAACCCATTGAATGCTTGGTTGTTGACTTCAAACGTCTCGCCGAAGCCTAACCAGTATTTGGTGATGCCCCAGATCAATGCTGCAGAAATCAGCGCTGTCACTACGAATCCTTTGTAGAGGGCGCCCATGATGTTATTTTTAGGGCCGAGCTTTACAAAGAATGTACCGACGATAGAAGCCAGGATGCACACTGCGCCAATTAGGAGAGGATACATCATCAGGTTGGTCATTGCAGCGCCTGTGAAGTAGATACCAGCCAGAAGCATGGAACCCACAAGAGTCACTACATAAGTTTCAAACAGGTCTGCAGCCATACCGGCGCAGTCGCCCACGTTATCGCCCACGTTGTCTGCGATCACAGCAGGGTTTCTTGGATCGTCTTCAGGAATGCCTGCTTCAACTTTTCCTACCAGATCAGCACCTACGTCTGCACCTTTCGTGAAGATTCCTCCGCCTCAACGGGCGTAGATGGAGATCAGAGATGCGCCAAAGCCTAGAGCGATCAACGCTTCTAACAGCTCGCGCGTTTCTACTCCGAGAAGGAGCAGGATGTAGTAATAAACGGAAATACCGAGGATGCCGAAGCCTACGACGAAGAGGCCAGTGATGGCACCTGAGCGGAATGCCACGTCAAGAGCAGGTTGCAGGCCCTTTTTCGCAGCTTCTGCTGTTCTTACGTTAGCGCGAACCGAGATGTTCATCCCGACGTAGCCGGCTAAACCGGAAAGAACTGCACCGATGATGAAGCCGACGCCGGTTTTCCAGCCAAGAAGCGCTGTCAAACCTAAGCAGATCACTATGCCCACAATGGTGATTACATAGTACTGTCTGTTCAAATACGCTTTTGCGCCAATCTGTATGGCGGTTGCAATCTCTTGCATCCTTTCGGTTCCAGCGCTTAATTTCAGCACTGACCGAATCATGTAAAGGCCGTACAGAATTGCAGCTAAACCGCAAACCATAACGACGCCAAATGAGTTAGTCAACATGAAGTTTCCTTGTGTTAAAAGTGGTGATAGCATGCCAAAATTCGAATTCCCGGTCAAACAGACGGATCAGGTTCTTCGGCCTTTTTTTCTTCAGTTGGCTGCTCAGGCTCTATATTTTCTTGCTCCATAGAAAGCCTGCGTTTTCTTTGTCTGTAAATCTCCTCTTCATCCTCTTCGGTATTCTCAAAAGATCCGAAGGCTGGCTGCATTAGAGGAATTTCAGGGAGCGTTTGATCTGCAAACTCTTCACCTTGTACAAAAGAAGACTCTTCCTCTTTAGTATAAAAGGCATCTTTAAATTGCTCTTTATAACGGGAGATCGTCTCTGAAATGAGGGGTGGTGGAGTTAAAAGAGGTGAAAATACGGGCACTTGTACGATTTCGCCAACGCCAGACTCTCCGTCTTTCTCTACTGGTCCTCCTTCGACTTCACCTACAGGAGCTGACTCTTCTCTCCCGCGTCTTCTTCTGCCATTGCGTCTTCGATCTTTTTTACGATCTTGCTTTAGTTCAGAAGTTTCTTGTTGCTGTTGCGCCTGCTGGGGCTCATGCCTTTCCTCTTGGGAAGACTCTTTTGGAGCACGAACTGATGCGTCTCTACCGCCTGCAATCTTAATTGAACGGTCTACTCCAACGTTTTTCAACACTATGCGCGCTTCTCTTACTTCCAACACTTCAAAATCGGAGACAGGGAGTAAGAAAGCTTTAGGTTTTTCCGTTGAACGGAAAAAGATGGCGTTTCCAAAGGAAACAACTTCAACTGAATCGACGAAGTATTCTTCTTGTCCTGCTGCTTTGCTGCTTCGGACGACGAGTTTGGATCCCTCTCTAGGAGTGATCACTGTTTCTATGATAGGTTCGCGAGTATAATCCACGGCTTTTCCTTCCAGTAAATAAATTCATGTTTCATAGAAGGATGCCATCTTTTTTAGCGATATATAACAAAAGATCCACAACGCGGGCGGCGTACCCCATCTCATTGTCATACCATGAGACGAGCTTAAAAAAGCGGTCGTTCAATGCAATGCCGGCGTTTTTGTCAAAAATCGACGAGTAGGTCGACCCGATAAAATCGGACGAGACCACCTCATCTTCGCAATATTGTAAGATTCCTTTCATCCTTCCTTCAGATGCCTTTTTCATTGCTTCACAAATCGCTTCATAAGAAGTCGCTTTGGTTAAGCGGATGGTTAAATCAACAGCAGAGACATCCGCAAGGGGAACGCGGAATGCCATCCCTGTTAGTTTCCCTTTCACTTCGGGCAGGCATAATGCTACCGCTTTGGCAGCGCCCGTGGAAGAAGGTATAATATTTTGAGAGGCTGCTCTACCGCCGCGCCAATCCTTTTTGGAGGGGCCATCAACGGTCGGTTGAGAAGCTGTCATGGCATGGATTGTTGTCATCAATCCCTCTTCAATGCCAAACTCATCTAACAAAATTTTTACAATCGGCGCGAGGCAGTTTGTCGTGCAGGAAGCATTTGAGACCACGGCATCTTGACCGGGCCTGTATTTATCTTCATTGACTCCCATGACAAAGGTGGGCACATCTCCTTTAGCAGGAGCTGTGATCACTACCTTGCGCGCACCTGCAGTCAGGTGCTTTCCCGCCAACTCAGGCGAGGTGAACAATCCTGTAGACTCAATGACGATATCCACGCCAAGAGATTTCCAGGGTAATTTTTCAGGTTCTTTTTCTGAATAAGTCTTAACTTCTTTTCCATTGACCACAAGACTGCCTTCTGTATGAGAAATCGTGCCGGGAAAAGTTCGATGGACGGTGTCGTACTTTAAAAGATAGGCTAGATTATCAGCAGGAACGATATCGTTCACAGCCACAAGCTCAACCTCTCGATTCGAGGCAAGCAACCTAAATGCTAGACGGCCAATGCGGCCAAAACCGTTAATCGCAACCCTTAAGGGCATCGTTCCTCCAGAATTCGCTTATTCCGAACAGCAGTGCATGGATCAGTTAGGCTTTTCCCACAGTTTAAATAAAATTTAGATTAGATGCGAGAAAAAAAAAGCCCTCATGAAGAGGGCTTAAAGACCTTTGATTCCTAAGCAGATAGGTATTCGACAATGCAGTTTTGCGCATTATCACCCTGGCGTCTATCCATCTTAATCAGACGAGTATAACCACCATGGCGGGTTTGGAATCTTGGACCGATTTCATTAAACAGAATGTTGATCACTTTTCTGTCGCTATTGTAACCGGAAGTATCGCCCTCTTTTGCAGCACGAGCTTCTTTGGTTGTCAATGTGTTATATCTAATCATGAGCTCAGCAATCGCTCTTCTCTTAGATGCCAGCGAATTGGCTTTTGCCAATGTCACCATTTGATCAGCATAACGCTTCAAAACTTTTCCTTTAGCAACAGTAGTTTCAATTCGACCATGCTCAATCAAAGACTTAAGCATATTCGCAATCAAACATCTACGGTGTGCCGTAGTACGATTTAATTTAATCGCGTTTTTTCGGTGTCTCATGGATTATTTCCTATTCATCATTTAAATCATCATTATCGTCAGAATCAGCATCTTCCGATTCTTCTTCACTTTCTTCACGCATTCTCTCGCGATTGCGCTTGCGTTCTTCGTAGTAGTACTTCACTTTCTCTTTAACGTTTTCAGCAGTAATGCCGAAACGGGAAAGATCCATGCTCAAGTTTAAGTTCATGTCAGTCAACTTAGCTTTAATCTCATTTAGAGACTTCTTACCGAAGTTTCTAAACTCGAGCATTTTGCGCTCAGGGATAGACACGAGCTCAGCGATCGTTTCAATGTTTGCGCCGCTTAAGCAGTTTGTTGAACGAACGGATAGTTCGATCTCGTCAATGCGCAGCAACAATTTATCGAGAAGATCATCTTCATCACCTTCTGCACCTTCCAAACCTTCATCAAAGGTAAGAGGCACAGGTTTAAACTTAGAGAACACTTCAAAGTGCTTCATGCTGATTTGCGTAGCAAAGCTAAGCGCTTCAAGCGGAGTGATTCTACCGTCAGTCACAACGTCGAGGATCAATTTGTCGTAGTCGGTATCTTGGCCGACACGTGTATTTTCAACGATGTAGTTAACCAGACGCACCGGTGAGAAGGAAGCATCGATCAAGATTTCATCTGAAGATTTATCCCTTACATCCAAGCGTTCTGTAGGCACATACCCTCTACCAAAAGCGATGCGAAGGTCGATCTGACGCTTCATCGGCTGTGTAACGGTAAAGATAGAAAGTTCAGGGTTTACTACTTCAAACAAACCTTCTTCAACGATATCACCTAAACGAACAACTACCTGACCTTTGTTTTTATCGAGGTCGGATTGCGTCACATCAATCACTGTAGAAAGAATTCTGCTTTCTCTGGAGTAATGCTCATCGTCTTTAGGCAATCTTCTAAGAAGAGCGCCTTTCAAATTCAAAACGATGTTGGTCATATCTTCAATAATGCCGTCAACAGGTGTGTACTCGTGTTTCACACCTTGCAACCTAACTGAAATGATCGCAGGTGCCTCCATGGAAAGTAGAAGTGTTCTGCGGTAGCAGTTACCAAGGGTATGAGCATAACCCTTTTCCCAAGGCTCTGACACGAATCTCGCACTGTTATCCTTCTGCGATTCGCTCTCGATAATGATCTTATTAGGCATTTCGAATTTGCCAAACTTAACTGCCATGAATCTTACTCCTGCTGAGTTTCAATTATACAATCTTCAATAAATTAAACGCGTCGTCTTTTGCGCGCCTTGCAACCGTTATGCGGCACAGGTGTTGTGTCGATGATCTCTGTCACATCAACAGCGTTCTGTAAGCCTTTAACAGCTGATTCTCTTCCGGAACCTGCACCATTCAATCTAACGGATACTTCGCGTACACCTTGGTTAGCTGCAGCTCTTGCGCAATTGGAGGCTGCGAGGTTCGCTGCATAAGCAGACGACTTTCTCGAACCTGTAAACCCGGAACTTCCTGCAGACGCCCAAGAGATCACTTGGCCGTTTGGATTAGTGATCACTACAATCGTGTTATTGAACGTAGCTTTAACATGAGCCACTCCGGTCGGGCTTACATGGACAATACGCTTCTTAACCGCGCTGGTCTTTTTTCCTGTTGTCGTTGGTTTACTCAAGGTAAAAACTCCTATAACTCAAAATTATTTCTTCTTGTTAGCCACTGTTTTACGCTTACCTTTTCTCGTACGAGAGTTTGTACGAGTCCTTTGTCCGCGCACAGGAAGCCCTACACGGTGCCTCAATCCTCTATAAGAATGGATGCTGATAAGTCGCTTAATATTGTTCTGAATTTGACGGCGAAGGTCACCTTCCACAACATACTCTGATTGGAGCAGGTTGTTCAGTCGGGCGATGTCGTCTTGCGTAAGCTTATGCGCACGCATGTTTCTGTCGAAACCCAGTTTTTCACAAATTTCGTTGGCTAAAGGTCTTCCCACGCCATAGATATACATGAGACTAATCTCTAATCGTTTGTTATCGGGGATGTCGATGCCGATGACTCTAGGCATTTAATTTACTCCTGCAATTTCGTAAAATACTCTAAAAAATTTACCAAAATTGATCATTTTGATCAATTAAAATATATCAATCACGCCCTCTCATTCTTCCCTTTGTCATGAAGCCATCATATTTCTTCATAAGAAGATGTGATTCTACTTGCTTCATTGTGTCCAGTACGACACCAACTAAGATAAGAAGTGCGGTTCCTCCAAAGAAGTAGCTAATGGTTTGCGGTACGCCTAATACTGTACCCACTAGGGTAGGAAGTATGGCGATAGCAGCAAGGAATAGCGCTCCAAAAAGAGTGATGCGATTCATTGTACTCTCAAGATAGTCCTGTGTAGGCTTACCTTGTCTAACACCTGGGACAAAAGCTCCATTCTTTTTCATGTCTGAAGCGATCTGATCCGGCCTGAATTGTGTTGCTGTCCAGAAGTAGGTAAAGAACACAATAAACAGTAGGAATAGAGCTGTATACAATGTGGAGCCCGGCGAAATCATTGCCGCAATATCCCCTACAAAGTTCCCGGTCCCGATAAATCCAGCGATGGTCGCAGGAAAAAGAAGCAATGAAGATGCAAAAATCACAGGGATAACCCCTGCATAGTTGATCTTCAATGGGATGTAGGAGGTTCCACCTTGGCTTTCTCTATTTCCAACCACTCTTCTAGCATATTGCAGCGGGATGCGGCGATTGCCTTGAATGATTAAGATCGTAGCCAATGTGACCAAAACAAATAGCGCTCCAAGCACTACTATGGTCGAGAAGTTCATCAAGCCAGGATTTTGCGAATCCAAATTCAACTGTTGGAAAATCATTCCCATCGCAGTAGGTAGAGAAGAAACAATACCCAAGGAAATGATCAAGCTCATCCCGTTTCCAATGCCGCGTTCTGTGATCTGCTCGCCAACCCACATGAGGAACATCGTTCCCGTCGTCATTGTAGAGACAAAAATCAGATAAAACAGCCAGGCGTGTCCAAACAGCGTCGTGTCTAGCAGCTCTCCAGCTACAATACCAGGTCTTGCGATGTTGATCTGCAAAGCATAGCGTGCATACATAGCCGATTGCATAAAGGCCAGTCCAAGGGTCAACAGCCTAGTGTAGCGGTTGATTTTTCTTTTTCCTTGCTCCTGGTTTTCACGCATCTCTCTTTGGAGTTCAGGCCAAAGCGCTGTAACAAGCTGCATGATAATGGAAGCCGAAATGTAAGGAACTACGCCAAGTGCGATCACTGTCATGTGAGCAAATGCGCCGCCGGAGAAGATATCCACCATTTGGAATAAGTTCTGAACTCCACCGGTGGCTTGTCTAAAGTAGTTCAGGGCGATTTCGCTGTTGATTCCCGGAACGGGGATGAATCCCCCGATACGGCAAACGACAAGCATGAGCAGAGTAAAAAGAATCTTTTTTCTCAGCTCGGGTACTTGTCCAATCCTCAATAAAGCGCTAATCATTTAAGAAATTCCTTATTGCTCGTTTGCTTCGGTCAATACAGTAAATTCAATGTTTGCAGCTTTCAGTTTTTGTCTTGCGCCTTCAGAAATCACGTCTGCTTCGATTTTCACTTTTTTAGTGATTTTACCGTTGCCAAGAAGCTTCCAGCCATAGGTTGCTCCTTTGATAAATCCGCGTTCTGCCAATGTGATGAGGTTTACTTCTTCGCCATCAGAATAAAAGTTTTCGATGTCTCTTAAGTTTACAGTATGCAATAGTCTTTGGAAGCGCGCATTGGAGAATCCTCTTTCTGGCAACTTCATGAACATTCTCATCTGACCGCCTTCATAACCCCAGCGTCTTTTCCAACCAGATCTTGCTCCAGCACCCTTCTGTCCACGTCCGGAAGTTTTTCCCAGGCCGGTTCCCCAACCTCTTCCAACGCGTTTATAAGGTTTCTTAGGACGAGTTGTGTTCTTTAATCCGTTCAATGTGGTCATGCTACACCTCGTAATTGCATAATTTCGCTCTTGCGCTTGAGTTGAGTAATTGCCTTAAAGATAGCCTTTACAAGGTTGTTTGGATTGTTTCCACCCAAACTCTTTACCATGACGTTTTTCACACCCGCGAGCTCAAGAACTGCGCGTGGCTGAGATCCTGCAATTACACCTGAACCTTTAGGCGCTGGTCGCATATAGAGGATAGCACCATCGTGGTTTACTCTGACTTCATGAGGAATTGTTTCTTCTTCAATCGGCACAGTGATCATATTTCTTCGTGCGTCTTCGCCACCTTTGCGAATAGCGTCTGTCAATTCGTTTGCTTTGCCAAATCCATAGCCGACTCGGCCTTTGCCGTCGCCCACTAAGATCAAGGCAGAAAAACTGAATTTACGTCCACCCTTAACGACTTTGGAGCAGCGATTGATGTAGAGCACCTTTTCTTCGAGGTCCCCTTCTTTCTTTTCTTTCTTAGGTTGTTCGTTGTTCTTAGCCATTGACTAATCCTGTCCTTTGCCGGTTAAAATTTAAGACCCGATGCACGAGCCCCGTCGGCCAATTCAGCCAAAATTCCATGATACTTATAAGGGCCTCTGTCAAAGACAATCTCTTTGATATCAAGTCCTGAAGCAATAGCACCGATTTTTTCGCCAATCTTCTTAGCGTTCGCTTTATTGCCTTTAGAGAATTCGCCGCCGCGAAACTCTTCTGAAGCAGTTGAAACAGCACCTAATGTGTATCCTTGATCATCATCGATCAACTGAACATGGATATGCTTATTCGACTTCATCACGGTCAAACGCGGCTTAATGCGCGTGCCGTGCAATTTTTTGCGAATGCGCATTTTGCGTTTGTCTCTTAATTCGTGCTTCCTTGAAACTTCTTTTCTCATGGGTATTAATTCCTTAAACCTTATTATTTCCCGCTCTTAGCGGCAGCTTTACCTGCTTTCTTTCTCACATATTCGCCTTGATAGCGGATCCCTTTTCCTTGATATGGCTCAGGTGGTTTCTTTGCGCGTACATCAGCAGCAAACTGACCAACTTTCTGGCGATCAGGTCCGGAAATATGGATAATGTTGTTCTTTTCAACCTTCACTTGGATATCTTTTGGGATTTCCAAAGCGACCGGGTGCGACGTACCAATTTGCAAATCCAATTTTTGTCCTTGAACTGCCGCTCTATAACCAACGCCGATCATCTCCAAAGTCTTGTTGAAGCCGTCTGTCACACCATGAACCATGTTGAAGATCAACGTGCGAGTCAAACCATGGAATTTTCCCAGACCGCTATTTTCATCACTCAATTGGACAAGGACTGGACCATTTGGCTTCGAGCTGACGGTGATTCCATCGACAATAGTCAAGCTTAAGTTCCCTTTGGGACCCTTTACAGAGACCAATTTTCCATCAATTTTAACATCGACTCCTTTAGGAAGTTCGATGGGTAGTTTACCTTTACGAGACATTCAAATACTCCTTAAACGGGCCTTCGGTTACCAAACAATACAGATTAATTCGCCGCCGATCTTGCGCTTTCTCGCTTCAGATCCTGCGACAACACCTTGCGATGTAGAGATGATCGGAAGACCCATCCCGCCGAAAAATGTGGGGATCTCGTCATGCTTTACATACTTTCTCAAACCAGGTTTTGAAATCCTTTTCAGACCTTGAATCACTGGTGTTCTTCCCATGGAATACTTTAAGAACAGGCGAATTGTTCCTCTGGAGCTCGATTCTTGCTTAACCAGAAAGTTCTCAATAAAACCTTGTTCTTTCAAAATTTCAGCCATGTATTGCTTAATTTTGCTCCACTCTACGTCAATGTAGCGATGCTGTGCCTTACAAGCATTTCTAATTCTTGTGAGGAAATCGGCGATCGGATCATTTATTGCCATAGTTCACTCTCCTCCTTTATGCCGCCACAACGACAGGTAAGTTTTTAAATGGTAGTCCAAGAAGTCTCAAGAGCTCAATGCACTCTTCATCGTTCTGGGCATTTGTTACAAATGTAATGTTCATGCCTTGCGTTCTCTTTACGGCATCCAGGTTCACTTCAGGGAACACTTGCTGGTCAGTAAGACCGAGCGAGTAGCTTCCTCTGCCGTCGCCTTTAGGATTGAAGCCTCTAAAGTCGCGGATCCTTGGAGATGCTGTTGAGAAGAAGCGGTCGCAAAAATCAAACATTCTTCTTCCGCGCATAGTCACCACTAATCCAATAGGCTGGCCTTCACGAAGCTTAAAGTTAGAAATCGCCTTTCTAGCTTTTCTCACAACCGGCTTTTGTCCGGTGATTGCTGTCAATTCATTGATGCAATCTTGGATGGAGTTTTTATCTTTGGAAGCTTCAGCGATTCCCATGCTGATCACAACTTTTTTCAAAGAAGGGATCTTCATCGGGTTGCTAAACTTAAACTTCTCTTGAAGAGCTGCTTTAATCTCTTCGTTGTACCTTTTCTTCATTCTAGACATTTTTATACTCTATGGTAATCAATTTACTTTGCGCTCAACGTGCGGTAAACTACGTCTTTTCCGCCGTCCTTGTAATATAGCTCTCTTTTTCCCTTGGAACTTACCTTAACAGATAGTTTCACAGGGGTTCCTTCAGGAGTGCAAACTTTTACATTGGAGGCATCAATATAAGCTTCTCTCTCAATGATTCCGCCCTTTGTAGTTCGAGTAGGCTTAACATGCTTTTTTCGTACACTAACCCCCTGGACGACGACTCGGTTATCCTTCACGCGGATTACTTTACCAGTTTTGCCTCTATCATTTCCAGCGATAACTACTACTTGGTCATCTCTTCGGATTTTTGTTTTTGTATTTGTTGTCATCTTAAGTTTCCTTGACGGATATCCATCATTAAATTACTTCGTAAGCCATCGAGGCGATCTTGGCAAAACCACGATCCTTGATTTCTCGAGGGATCGGTCCAAAGATACGTGTTCCAAGCGGGTTTCCTTTGTCATCCAATAGCACGCAGCTATTGCTTTCAAAGCGAATGCGTCCGCCGTCGCTTCGTGTAACGTAGTATCTTGTACGAACTACTACAGCCTTTACGACTTTACCTTTTTCCACTTGCCCTTTCGTATCGACTTTACGAACTGAGCAAACAATAATGTCGCCAACTTGTGCGTATCTTCTGCGTGTACCGCCTAAGACCTTAATGCACTTTACAAGCTTTGCGCCTGAATTATCAGCTACTTCTAACTCTGTTTCTTGTTGAATCATAATCTTTGCCTAATCTCTGGAGGTTTATTATTTAAGCTTCAACTCTCCAACGCTTCAATTTGGATAAAGGGCGCGTTTCCACGATGGTCACGGTATCGCCAACATTTAACTCTTTAGAATCGTTATGCGCATAATACTTCTTTGCGCGAGTGATCACTTTTTGATATTCGGGATGGCGAAAAGTCCTTTCAACTTTCACGACAACTGTCTTAACCATTTTATTGGAAACTACAGTTCCTTTTTTCACTTTACGACGGTTGCGTCCTTCCTGTTCCATGATCCCTCTACTTGCCTAATTTTTTTTCATTTAACACAGTCAAAATACGCGCTACATCTCTTCTGATATTGCGGAGAACTTGTGGATTATCCAACTTCTTCTCTTTTTCACGCTTGCTTGCAAGTGTGAAATATTCTCTTCGCTTATCAGCTTCAAGAGCCTCTAGCTCTTCAACTGTTTGATCTCTGAATTCTTTTGCTTTTGACATACGCGATCCTTTAAACCTGTTCCACTCTTTCAACAAAGCGCGTCTTTAAACCGAGCTTTGCTGCTGCTCTGCGCAATGCGCTTTGAGCCATTTCTTTGGGGACGTTCCCCACTTCAAATAAGATCCTTCCAGGTCTAACTACTGCTACCCAGTGATCGACAGCGCCTTTACCTTTACCCATTCTTACCTCAGCCGGCTTCTTAGTCACTGGCTTTGCAGGGAAAATGCGGATCCAAACTTTACCTTTTCTTTGGAAGAAGCGGTTGATAGCTACGCGGCAAGCTTCGATCTGCTGGTTAGTTATCCATCCTCTTTCCAATACTTGAATTCCAAAATCGCCAAAGTTTACAAAGTTTCCGCCTTTGCTCAAGCCGGAAAATTGCCCTTTTTGCAATTTGCGGTGTTTTGTACGTTTAGGCATCATAGCCATAATCTTACGCTGCCTCCTTCTTAGCAGGTGCGTGAACTTCCCCGCGATTTATCCATACTTTTACGCCTATGCTTCCATAGGTTGTCTCTGCTCGTCCATGTGCATAATCAATGTCGGATCTCAAAGTATGAAGCGGAGTGCTTCCTTCTTTGTACCATTCAGTTCTAGCGATCTCAGCACCACCTAAGCGGCCTGAGCACTGAACTTTAATTCCAAGTGCGCCAGCTTCCATGCTTGCTTGGATTGCTTTCTTCATCGCTCTTCTGAAAGGAATTCTCCTTTCCAATTGCTTTGCGATCGCATCCGCAACAATTTGTGCATCGAGATCTGGTCTCTTAATCTCTTCAACTTCGACCCACACTTCTTTGCCGATCAGTTTGGACAGTTCGACTCTCAATACGTCGATGTCTGCGCCTTTTTTGCCGATCACAATGCCTGGTCTTGCTGTGCAGATCACTACTTCCACTTTTTCACTCATTCTGCGGATCTTGATCTGTGATACACCTTGGCAGCTTGGCTTCTTCATAAGGAAGTCGCGAATTTTCTTATCTTCCCCAAGAAGTGCACCAAATTCTTTTTTGTTTGCGTACCATTTTGAACGCCAGTTGCGGTTGCGTACAAGCCGAAAGCCGCGTGGATTTGTCTTTTGTCCCATGAATCCTAACTCCTATTTACGCTTCCTTAACAACTACTACAAAATGGCTCGTCCTCTTCATAATAGGATGACGGCCACCTTTATTCTTAGGTTTTGCGCGTTTTAATACCGGGCCGCAATCCACTCGGACTTCAGCCACAACTAAATCTTCTCTGCGAAGCTCGCTTTGAGTTTCCGCATTAGCTACAGCACTATCCAATGTGCCCTGTAGAATTTTCCCCGCCCTCATATTGCAGTGCGCAAGCTGAACAGTTGCCTGAGCCACCGGCAGTCCTCTGATGAGGTCTGCTGCAAGCCGTGCTTTTCTTGGGCTAATTCTGATGTATTTTGTTAACGCTTTTCCAGATGACATCTTATTACCTTAGCTTCATTTTTGTGTTTCAACGGCCTTCTTAATCGGGTGGCCCTTAAAGGTCCTTGTAGGTGAAAATTCACCTAGCTTGTGCCCTACCATGCTCTCTGTAACAAAAACAGAGAGAAATTTTTTGCCATTATGAACTTCAAATGTATGGCTAATCATTTCAGGTGTAATGACCGACCTTCTTGAGTAAGTCTTAATAGGCTTTTTTCCGCTCTCTTCGTTCTGCTTCTCCACTTTCTTCATCAAGTGGTGATCTACAAAGGGTCCTTTTTTCAGTGATCTAGCCATAGTTACTTCTTCCTTCGATCTTTGACGATGAACTTGTTCGATTTCTTTTTAGAGCGAGTTCGGAGTCCCCTTGTGAACTGTGCCCAAGGAGTTTGTGGAATGTTACCTTTACCGCGGCCTTCACCACCACCGTGAGGGTGGTCAATCGGGTTCATGGAAACACCACGAACTGTGGGTCGGATCCCTTTCCAACGCTTTCTACCCGCTTTACCTTCCACTCTTGAGCTGTGCTCTGAGTTAGATACAGCGCCAAATGTTGCTCTGCAATCTTCTTTAATTTGTCTCATTTCTCCTGATGGCAATCTGATCGTAGCATAGCCATCGCTTCGACCCATTAATTGAGCGGAAAGTCCTGCTGAACGCACGAGTTTTGCACCTTTTCCGGCTGTCATTTCGATGCATGAAATGACGGAGCCTTCCGGCATGTCTTTCAATTTCATGCAGCAGCCAATGCTAAATGGAGGTTCGCTGCTCGTTTTTACGATAGCGCCTTCTTTCAGACCATGAGGAGCGATAATGTATCTCTTTTCGCCATCTACATAGTGCAGAAGGGCAATGTAGGCTGAGCGGTTTGGATCGTACTCGATCGAAGCCACTTTTGCCGGGATATTTTCTTTATCTCTCTTAAAGTCGATGATTCTCAGCTTTCTTTTATGCCCGCCACCTTTGTGCCTGCATGTGATGTGGCCGTGGTTGTTTCGTCCGCCATTTCTTTTTCTAATGCGGAGCAATGATTTCAACGGCTTCTTTTTCGCTTTCGAGTTTTCATCTCTTTTAGTGAGAGTCTCGTTTAAAGGAAGAACCAGCTGTCTTGTACCTGGTGTAATTGGACGGAATTTTTTCAACATTGCTTTACCTTCACCTTAACCTATGTTATCCAGG
>JBKEAL010000278.1:0-3071 GCA_047972195.1 Parachlamydiaceae bacterium | reverse complement strand
ATCACCGGGCTTATAGCTTTCAGAGGCAATGCTGTTTTCGGTAGCAGGGACAATCACAACGAGTTTCACTTTTAAGTTAAGCCGGCTCGATACTGCTAATGTTGATAACACACAAGCGGCTCCGCCCATATCGCATTTCATCGTTTCCATCGAACCCGTCGGCTTCAAATTCAAGCCTCCAGTGTCATAGGTAACACCTTTACCAACGAGAAGTGTTTTATCTTTCGATTTAGGATTGCCTTGATACTCTGCAACAATCAGGCAAGGATCGCGTGGAGAAGCGCGACCTACCGCTAAAAGCAGGCCCAAACCCTCTTTTTGCAATGCTTTTTTATCGAGAATGGTCGTCTTGATCTTTGAGTTCTTCTTGGAAAGATTTTTCGTCCAATCAGCTAAATAGTCGGGGTTGACCTCATCGGCGTTGCCATTGACCATATCACGAGCCTCAAAGACTCCTTCACTCAATGTCCAGTACTTTTCTACAAGCGATTTCGCCTTTTTGCTATGGCTGATCAAACCGATCTGCTCGATCATTTTTTTAGCGTCTTTCTTGCTTTTCTCGCTTTTCAGATGATGGTAGCGGTAGTTAGTCAGGAATAGGCCTTCTGTAATGCCTCGAAAGAGCTGATCGTCGCTTAAGTGAAACAGTTCAGGAACGTAAACATTCAGATGAGCTGCGCCTAGTTTGTTTGCCGCCTTTACAGCCGCACTGAAAGCTCTGCGCAAACTTTCCGTCGTGATCAATTCAAGCTCGCCCAATCCTAGAAGAAGGACCCGCGTCTCTTTGTC
This sequence comes from Parachlamydiaceae bacterium, assembly GCA_047972195.1. Lineage (GTDB taxonomy): Bacteria > Chlamydiota > Chlamydiia > Chlamydiales > Parachlamydiaceae > CAZSDA01. Next base: position 2,282 of record JBKEAL010000278.1, on the reverse strand, counting down.
TCCTTGCGCATAAAGAAGAGCCGTTTCACCCTCTTTACCACAGAAATCCCCTGCTTCCACAGGAGCATAATGCGATTTGGCCAGAGCTTTTAAATCAGAAGGCCAACGAACTTTTTGCTTTTCAATAACTAGGGGAATCACAAGAAGATCGGCTTTAGACCGACCTTCGATTTTGTCAAAATGGTTGATTTTCATTAAAATGGCAATCCGTCATCAAAATCCTGCGTAGACATAGAAGCCGCAGGCTGAGGTTTATTTGTTTGCGCATAGGATGCGATGTTAGAGTTAGCTGCCTGGCCGCCTTCTTGACCCGATTTATCGCTTCTTCCAAACGGACTAAAGCGAACAACTTCTGCAGTCACTTCCAGGCTGACTTGAGGCTTGCCTTCTTTGTCCGTCCAGATTTCCGGCTTGCCCAACTCTCCCACCACGATGACAGCAGAGCCTTTTTTCAGGTAAGAGAGCATCTTATCAAAGCGATCGCCCCAAATGGTCACACGGTACCAGACAGTTTCCTCTTTGCCACCCTTACGAACAGTCGTAGCCACTCTCAGCGTAGTTACCTTCTGTCCGCTCGGCGTAAATCTCGACTCAGGATCTGCTCCCAGATTACCCATTAATTGAATGAGGTTCATGCTTCTCTCCCTTTTAAGCTATAATCATGGTTAATCATAGCTTAAACAAAGATTTGTTGCCAACACTCCTTGCCCCTGCCCCTGCCCCTGCCCGAAATATAGAAAAAGGGCAAGGGCAAAAAAAAACCACGCAGAGAACTGCGTGGTTAAATCTCAGAAAAAGATTGGCTTAAGCTTTCATGAAGCCGGCGCCAGGGCCTTTGCCGGTGAGTGTGTTTGGCATGCCGCTATCTTTTTTGTCGCTACCTGTGTCGATCCCTTGAACGATCTCTGTGCAGGTTTTTCTCCATTTTTCTACGGTTTCAACGTAGAGAGGAGCAAATGCACGGAGCGAATTGGAAGGAGCATGCTCCATATCCAATGTGCAGTGGATCAGGATCAATTCTTCTTTAGGAGCGACACCTACGCCGCCGCCAGCCATCTGGCCGCCGAGAAGAGATGCTTCGAGCAAGCGCTCATAGAGGCGCAGCAAGGTTTTATCATCTTTTGGAAGGCCATCAAGTAGTGGAGAATAAAGATATAGCCTTTTGGAATTAGGCTCGTACGTTAGGTGTAGGGAAAACTCGTCGTCGATTCCAAGAATACACGTGTTGTTTTCATCAAATTCAAGGCCTTCAAGACCCAGTTCCTTTCCGAACTCTTTTAAGTTCGCTTTTGCGTTATCAAATGACATATTGACCTCCAAATTACAGATTGCCACTTCTGATATTTTAAATCCACTTCAAATCATTTCCATGCAATTTAAATGCCAGAATGGGTAATGTTTGCGTTTTTCTTATGCCTTGCTGTATCAAAAGGGTATGATTAGCCATATCGATCGCGGTACGCCCTATCCTCTTGGAACCTCACAAACAGCGACAGGGATAAATTTTGCCTTATTTTATGAGAAAAGCGACCCTGTACGCATAAGAATCATCGATCCATCAAGTTTGAATGTCTTACACGAGATCGATATGCCCTTCCACACAGGCCAGATCCGTCATTGCGAACTTGGAATTAACCAGTTACCCATTGGTTATCAATACGTTATAAATGAACAAGCCTTAAGCGATCCCTACGCAAAAGCATTAATCACTCCTCAAGCATGGGGAGAACGCTCCACTACCTATCAACCCATCCCCCTCTTGCTGCCGCATACCTCCTTTAATTGGGACAACGTTAGCCCTCCACGCCTAGCTAAAGAGGACTTAGTCCTGTACGAAATGCACGTCCGAGGGTTCACGGAAGACAGCTCTAGCGGCGTTTCCTCTCCCGGGACATTTTTAGGGATGATTGATAAAATTGATCATCTTAAATCGCTTGGAATCAATGCTGTAGAATTGCTACCGATCCATGAATTCGATGAGACGGAATATCCGCCAAAAAATGCCCTTCTCCAGTCTGTTTATCAATATTTCGGCTATTCCAGCGTCAACTTTTTCTCCCTCATGAACCGCTATGCCTCCTTATCGACGCCGGGAGCTGTGATTGACGAGTTTAAACTATTAGTACGAGAGCTGCATCGTGCAGGCATCGAAGTCATTCTGGATGTGGTTTTCAACCACACTGCGGAAGGAAACGGCCAAGGCCCCATCTATTCATACAAAAACTTGGGAGCTCCCGTCTACTACTTGCATCAGGAGGATGGTCAACTTGCGAACTACAGTG